>NZ_PCZU01000261.1:26321-65790 GCF_002887785.1 Rhodococcus sp. ENV425 | reverse complement strand
AGACCCGCCAGTCCGACATCTACGTCGCCGAGGCCGCACGCACCCGGGTCTTCCGCGGGGAAGGTTACGACGACGGACCCGTGGAGGTGGACCGCTCGCTGTACCAGATGGAGGACTACATCCAGCAGGTGCTCTGCTTCGACGTCGAGGAGGGCCGGCCGACACGCGTGGAGAAGATGGTCTCGTTGTTCACCTCCCGGGACAATGCGATCACCGAGGCGCTGGCCGCGTCCGGCCGGCACGTGCTGCGGTACCCCGACTTCGCCGCCGCGTACGCCGAGCACGAGGCGGCGTGGGACGAGCTGTGGGACATCTGCGACGTCCGGCTGCCCAGCGAGCCGCGCGCCCACCTGCTGCTGCGGCTCCACGTGGCGCACGTGCTGCAGGTCTGTTCCCGGCACACGGCGCGGCACGACGTCGGGGTGCCGGCGCGGGGCCTCAACGGGGAGGCCTACCGGGGGCACGTGTTCTGGGACGAGATGTACATCTACCCCTTCCTGAACCTGCGGATGCCGGAGGTGACCCGGAGCCTGCTGCTCTACCGGTACCGACGGTTGTCGGAGGCCCAGGCCGCGGCCGAGGAGGCCGGGTACCGCGGTGCGATGTTCCCCTGGCAGAGCGGCAGCGACGGCACCGAGGAGACCCAGGCCGTCCATCTCAATCCCCTTTCCGGACAGTGGGATCCGGACCTCAGCCGCAATCAACGGCACGTCAACGCGGCGATCTTCTACAACGTGTGGCGTTTCCTGCAGGCGACCGACGACACGGAGTTCCTGGCCGACTACGGCGCCGAGCTCATGCTCGAGATCGCCCGATTCTGGGCGTCGACCGCCCACTTCAACCCCGAGCGCGAACGCTACGAGATCCACGGTGTGATGGGGCCGGACGAGTTCCACGAGCGCCATCCCGGCGCGTCCGAGGACGGACTGCGCAACAACGCCTACACCAACGTCATGGTGGCCTGGATCATGGCGACGGTGCCGTCGGTGCTCGACTCGCTCTCGGCCAGCCGCCGCAGCGCCCTGCTCGCCCAGCTCGCGGTGACCGACGAGGAGCTGCACACGTGGGACGACATGAGCCGGCGGATGTTCGTGCCCTTCCACGAGGGGGTCATCAGCCAGTTCGAGGGCTACGACGAGCTCGAGGAGCTCGATTGGGAGCACTACCGTGCCGCCTACCCCAACATCCAGCGGCTCGATCGCATCCTCCGGGCGGAGGGCGAGGATCCGAACCGGTTCAAGATGGCCAAGCAGGCCGACACGGTGATGCTGTTCTTCCTGTTCGACGACGACGAGCTGCACGCGACGTTCGAGCGGCTGGGTTATCCGTACGACCAGGAATTGGCCCGGCGCACCATCGAGTACTACGACCAACGGACCTCGCACGGGTCGACGCTCAGCCACGTCACGTTCGCCGGCGTGCTCGCCGACATCCACCCGCCCAGTTCGTGGGAGCGCTTCATGGTGGCTCTCGAGAGCGACGTCAGTGACATACAGGGCGGAACCACCAAGGAAGGCATCCACATGGGGGTCATGTCCGGCACGCTGGACCTGCTCCAGAGCAGCTTCGTCGGGGCCCGGGTCTACAAGGGCGTGCTGCTGTTCCGGCCCCGGCTGGTGGACCGGCTCGACGGCGTGTCCTTCTCGATCCGGTTCCGGGGCACGCCACTGCGGGTGCGCATCGTCGGCAACGAGTTGACGGTGCTCGCTCAGCCCGAAGGGTTCCACGGCCCCGTCCGGGTGGGTCTCGACGGCCAGGTGTGCGAACTCGGGGCCGGGGAGAGTTGTGTGTTCACCCTGCCGTCGCAGGAACCGTCGATGTCCTGAGCGCCGCAGGATCGCCGCGGCCGAATGTCACACGCATTCGATCCAATTGAACGCGTGTGACATTCGGCCGCCGGCTCCAGCGCCTTACGCCAGGGTGCGGCGCATCAGTTCGGCGACGCTCCGGTCGTACGCGACGAGCGTGACGATCTCGACCGCGGTCCGGGCGGCGGTGAGGGCGGTGACCGCCTGCCGGATCGCGTCTTCCTTCGGCCAGCCGTAGGCACCGGCGGAGATCAACGGGAACGCGACGGTCCGGGCACCGAGGGTGTCGGCGACGGCAAGGCTGCGGGTGTACGCCGACCGCAGCAGGTGCGAGCGGTCCTCGTGAGGCGAGTAGACCGGCCCGACGGTGTGGATCACCCAGCGCGCCGGGAGCTTTCCTGCGGTGGTGGCCACCGCCGCGCCCACGTCCAGACCGTTGGGCAGCGTCGTCGCGCGCAGGGCCTTGCAGGCGGCGAGGATCTCCGGACCGCCGGCGTGATGGATGGCGCCGTCGACGCCGCCGCCGCCGAGGAGGGAGGACTTGGCGGCGTTGACGATCGCGTCGACGCGCTGGGTGGTGATGTCGCCGTGGACGACGTCGATCAGAGTCACGATTGCTCCTGGAGTTCGGTGGGGTGAGCGGAGACGGCGGCGCGGCGGTCGTATCCCTTCCGCGCGGCGTCCGTGGCCAGGTGGTTCAGGTCGTGCGCGGTGTGCCCGGGCCAGCCGTGCAGGATGCGCCGCCACCGATCGGGGACCGCCGAGGCTCCCCAGCGGGCGCCGAGCAGTCCGCCCGCGATGGCGGCGGTGGTGTCGGTGTCACCGCCGGCGCGGACCGCGGCCTCGAGGGCACGCTGCAGGTGCCCGGCGTCGGAATCGTCGGTGGTGCTGATCGCCCACCACGCGGTCTGCAGGGCGTGGACGGTCCATCCGTTGTTCGCGAAGTCGCCGGGCGTGCCGTGCTCGGCCCGGTCGAGCAGCGGAGCCCAGTAACCGGCGACGTCGGCGGGACAGACCTGCAGGTAGCCGCGGACACCGTCGAAGGTGCCGTGCAGGACGGCGTGGCGGATCGCATACGTCCACAGCCGGCAGGCCTGAACCGCCTGCGGGTCGTCGTGGGTCAGCAGCGCCACCTCCCCGGCGGCGGCGACGGCAGCGTCCGCGTCGCCCGAGCCGAGATAGGACAGGGCGACCGGGGCGGTCCGCATCAGGGCGCCGTTGCCGCCCTTGCGACCGGTCAGCGCGCGGGCGCGGGCCTGCATCGCCGCGGCGCCGGCGGGGCGATGCGAGAGCACGGCGCGGGTCTGGTTGCCGATGTCCTTCGGGCCGGAGTCGAACCACCGCACGAACTGCGCGGCCACCGCGTCGAGACCTGCTGCGCCGCCGAGGTCGACGCCGGTGGCCGCGACCTCGGCGACGGCGACGGCCATCGCGGTGTCGTCGGTCCACTCCCCCGGTTCCCAGCCGAACACGCCCCCGCCGATCATGTCGATCACCGCGTCGGCGGTGGGATGAGTGAACTCGTAGCCGGCACCGAGGGCGTCCCCTGCCGCCGTCGCGAGAAGCACCCCCACCGCCCGGTCACACTGCTGCGCCGTCAACGCCATTTCCCGCTCCCTCCGCCGACCATTTCGATCAAATCTGCGCTATCAATTTAGATCAAAATCACGCTAAAGTGCAACCGTGAGCGACTGGACGGACGGGGCGGGCCGGAAGCTGGCCGAGTACCCGCACCCCTCGACCGCGGTGGACATCGCCGTGTTGACCTACTCCGACGGCGAACTGCGAGTGCTGGTGGTCGAGCACAGTCTCGGAGACCTGGCCCTGCCCGGCACCTTCCTCCACGAACGCGAACGCGCCGCCGACGCCGCCCGACGTGCACTGCGTGACAAGACGAGCCTCACCGGCATCCGGTTCCATCAGATCGGCGTGTTCGACGCTCCCGACCGGGACCCGCGCGGATGGGTGATCTCGATCGCCCACGCCGCGGCGTTGCCTCGCAAGGACCTTCCGGGCGACGCCCACCTCGTGTGCGTGCGCGACGGAAAGGCCGAGCAGCCGTTGGCCTTCGACCATGCCGAGATGGTGGCGGCGGCCGTCGCGGATCTGCGAACCCGCTACGCGCAGCGCGTGGATCCCGACGGACTGCTCGGCGACGAGTTCACCGTCCTCGAGCTGCGGCGGTTGTACGAGGTGATATTCGGCGTTCCGCTGCAGAAGGATTCGTTCCGCCGCCACGTGGTCGACGCTCTCGTCAGCACCGGGCGCATGTCGAGTCCGGGCGCCGGCCGGCCGGCGGAACTGTTCCGCCGCAAGGACGGCGCGCGGTTGCCGGCTCAGGCAGCGGTGTTGTTCACCGGCTGATATGTCCGCGGTGCGGATTCAGAGGATCGGGTAGACGAAGTGTCCCGGCCCACCGCCCGGCAGACTCGAACCCGTGACGTTCGGCAGATTGGCCGGCAGCCGGATCAGCTTGTGCGGCTGTCCGTTCTGATCGGCCTGCCAGCAGTCGGTGGTCACGCCGTGGAATCCGACGCAGACGATCCGGGTGCCGGTGCCGAACGGTGACGTGAGCCGATTCCGGTTCACCAGCGGATTCCAGTAGTCGAGGTCCGCCGGGGTGAGGAAGTCCTTGGTCTCGAACGGCACCATCGGTGTCGGATAGGACGGAATCTCGGGCCACTCGTCCTGGGCCGCTGCCGGACCGGACGCACCGAGGACGGCCGCGGCCGTCAGCAGCAGCGTGGCTCCCGCGCGCCGGGCATGGCGGCCGATACGGTTGCTCGTCATCTCGCCTCCTCGCGGAACTCGTCCGACCATGGAAGCACGTCGCCGCCGCCCGCGCCGGGCGCCACGCGGAGACGGACCGGTCAGCCGAGTCGCTTGTGGTAGACGACGACGTCGCACGGGACCGCGAGCAGCGGGACCAGTTCGGGGTACATGACCTCGGGCCCGTCCGTCCGCACCGGCACGTACCCCATTCGCGGATACCACTGCGACAGGAACACCTTCGACGGGTGCTCGAAGTCTCTCGGCTGGATGACCTCGAGCTGCATGATCTCGCTCCCGAGCCGTGCCGCGTGGGCCTCGGCGAACCGCACGAGGGCACGGCCGATGCCGGCGCCCCGCACCTCCGGATCGGCAGCGAGCATCCCGAACTCGGCGACGCGGGCGTCGAGCTGCACCACCTTCACGCAGCCCACGATCCGGTCGCCGAGCGAGGCGACGAAGAGCCGGCCGGCACCGGCCAATTCGGCGATCTCGCTCGCCGAGGTCCGGGTGGCTCCCTCCGGCCACATGCCTTCCTCAGCGACCGCATAGACAGCATTGACGAGGTCGGCGACCACCTTCGCCGTGTCGTCACTGCCGTCGGACGGGCGCACAAGGGGCCCGATGCTCAGCTCTCCGGAGTCCGTCAACGTCTTTCACCCGCTCCACTCGACGACCGCCGCCCGCAGCTGCTGGAGACCGGCGGTCCGGCTTGCCGGGACAAGCCTAGCGACCGGGACGACGCGACCGATCCGGCCCCCGGTGGGCGGCCGGGAAAAGCTCAGCCGGGCAGCGCGCCGACGGCGGGCCTCGACGCCCCGAACTTCGAGGCGAGTTCGCGCCGTGCGGCCCGGTCGCCGAGCCGCTCGAGGAACCGCCTCCCGGTGCGCGTGCGTGCGACCACTGTGGAGAAGACGACGTTCTTGACCACCACCGGCGGAACCGCCCATGCCGGGGTGACGGGCAGACCCAGCTCCCGCAGGCTCTGCGTGCCGAGGAAGTACCGGAGCATGCTCAGCAGGCGCTGCCGCTCGTACCGGCCGCGCACGTCGCCGAACCGGCCGTAGTCGAGGGTGCGCTGGCCCTCCACGAGGGCCCCGGACAGCGCGGCCCCCGCGGGCGTGACGTCGTCCTGCACCAACAGCACGTGGTAGTTGAACACGTGCTGCTCGCGTTCGGTGTCGAACAGCCAGTCCTCGTCGATGCCCATGAGCCATCCGACGTATTTCCACAGGTGCATCACCGCCCGGGACTCCTCACGGGTGACGAAGTAGCCGAGCGCCCGCATGCCGAGCAGCAGCGTGCCGTTGAACAGCCCCAGGGTTGCCGCCTGGTCGGTCTGGTTGATCGGCAGCCCCCAGCGTTCGATGTCCCATCGACCGTTGGTCTCGAACTGGTGGTTGATCAGCGCGTGCATGGCGCGCACGTGCACGGTGAGCTTGAATCCCTCACCGTCCCGGCGCATCCCACCGGGCTCGCCGACCGCCGTACCCCACTTCTGGGTTTCGCCGAGGCGTCGCATCGCGGTCGAACCGGTCAGGCCCCCGGTCTCGACCAGCAGATCCGGCGGCCCACCGAACCGGTAACCGCCGATGAGCGACAGCTGGAGCAGCACGTCGATGCGGCTGCGGCCCATCCGGCGGAAGGCCCGGGCACCCTTCTCCACCAGGTCGAAGTCCACCCATTCGGGGACGTGATCGACCACGGCGAAGAACCGTCGCAGTGCGTCCGGCGCGTCCGGCACCGCGTCGAGGCCGTGCTCGAGCGCCCGATGGAATTGCGCCATGGTCACCCGCTCGGCGTCCGTCCGGGGGCGGCGCATCGCGCGCACCAGGTCCGCGCCCACCTCGTCGCGGGCGACCATCCGGCGGCCGATCCGGTCGAGCAGTTCCTCGTCGACGGCACCGATCCGCGCGTAGGCACGCAGGGGCCGCCCGATGCGCTCGTTTCTGGGTCGGATGCCGACGTATCGGTGCGGGTAACGCACCGCCTGCGCGTCCTGTCGAATCTCCTGTGCCACCATGGGCCGATGCTTACACGAGCAATTACTCGCGTTCAATTCGCATCCGGACGGTGCCGGTGAGACCGGCGGAGCAGGGCCGGATGCGCCGCGTACCGCAGCAGCGCCGCTCGCAGGAGATGGTCGAACGCATCGTCGCCGCCGGCCGGGAGGTCCTGCTCGCCGACGGATACGAGGGCGCCTCCACCAATCGGATCGCCGCCGCGGCGGGCATCAGCCCCGGATCGCTGTACCAGTACTTCCCCGGCAAGGACGCCATCGTGACCGAAGTCGTCGACCGCTGGACCGAGGAGGTGCAAGCTCGCATTTCGCACGTGTTCACCGGTGCGCTCGACGCCCCCACCTGGACCGAATCGGTGCGAACCAACATGCGGGTGCTGCTCGAGGCACTCGGCGAGAACCCCCGCCTGCTGCGCGTGCTCATCGAGCAACTCCCCCGCACGCCGGACAGCCGGCTGGTCGCGTTCGAACACCGCATCGACGCGCTGCTGGCCATGTGGCTGCGCTTCAATCCCGGCCGGCGCCCGATCGAGCATCCCGAGGCCATCGCGTGGATGCTCGTCCGCACCGTCGAGAACGTCGCGGTCGGCTACGTGCTCGATCAGCCGCCCATCGAGCCGGACGTCATCGCGGACCAGCTGACGGCCATGATCACCGCCTATCTCAAGGAAATGCTGGACTGACACTCGACACCTCGCCCGCTTGTCGTCGACCGATCAGGCAGCTGAATGAAACCGGTCCGAGTTCGATGCGGTTCGATGTCCCTCGGGGTCAACACAGGAATCGTGCCCGGACCGGCGAAGTCGAGGTCGGATACGTGCAGGACACCGGTAGTCCCGTCGCGACGACGCCGGAATGTTCCGATCGGCGCCATGGCCACCAAGCCGAGGAGCTGCACGTGTCGGTGAGCACACTCGAGCGGTGGGTCGCCGGCTATCAGTCGGCAGGTGTTGCCGGCTCGGCCGATAGCCGCATCCACAGTCGGTATGCCGTTAATGTGGATCCACCGCGGGACGCGGCGTGCGTGCGGGTGCTGGACCGGCATGTCGCCGCGTCCACGCCGGCGCGCCGGTCACGGCTGCCACCTCGGGGCGTGCGACTCCGATGGTCGAGGACCGCAAGCTGCGCCTCGCCGGCGAACAGTACCGATTCGGAGGATATGAACCCGCGACCACACCGCTGCGCCCCAGTAGTTCGCTGAGTTCTTCTGCGAACTACTGGAGTTGCCGGCCGTATCATTCGAGGTAGTTTCCCAAGCATCCGAGAAGGTCGACAGGAGAGCACCATGGCGACCATCACCGGGGAGATCCTCATCCACCGGCCGGTTGAGGAAGTGTTCGACGTCGTCATAGACAAGCGCAACGAACCTGCCTACACCCCGCGGATGCTACGTGCGAACAAGCTCATCGATGGGCTGATCGGTGTCGGCACCCGCTTCCGCTGCACAGTGACGTCCCCGTCGCAGCCGCCGGTACCCGGGATGCCGAAGGCATCGTGGTGACCGGTGAGCAATCGGCCCCGCGGCCGCACCCCGCGCCCGCCCCGACGACCGCGTCAGCGATGCTGATCGATGAGTTCCTACCGCACTACGACTACTCCATCGCACACGCCGACATCGTCCGCGCCCACCCCCGATCGTGCTACCGCGCCGCGCGTCAGCTCGACCTGTTCCAGGCCCCGCTGATCCGGACGCTCATCGGTCTGCGCGCCCTCCCCCAACGCCTCATCGCGCACCGGACCGGCCCGGGAGTAGCTGCCGCCGCTGCACCGACCTTCCGGCTCACGGACATGACCGACCATGGCTGGGTTCTGCTCGCAGAAGCACCGAATCTCGAGATGGTCCTCGGCCAGATCGGTCGCCCGTGGGCGGCTGCCGACGCCTCGTCCGGTCCGAACGTCAGCCCGGATGGCTTCGCCACCTTCGAAGAGCCGGGCTTTGCCAAGATCGTGCTCAACCTCAGAGTCGCCCCATACGGCGCCGAGTCGTCGATTCTCACAGTAGAAACGCGCGTCGCCGTGACCGATGCGGAGAGCAGACGGCGGTTCGGCCGCTATTGGACCGTCGTCGGTCCCTTCAGCGGCCTGATCCGCCGGAGCGCCTTACGACTGCTCGCCACCGAGCTGCGCAACTCCGATTCGAACGACCACACGAACAGTGCTGCCCGGCGCGTCGAACGGCTCGAGACACGCATCGAACACGTCGTCGACACCCGTTCGGTCGGGATCGGGGCATGGCTCATCCGACGGACCCGGGGCCGGATCGTGCGTCCGTGGCACCGCCGAGCGCTCATCCTCACCACCCGTGGGCGACGCTCCGGCCTGCCGCGCACGGTACTACTGCAGTACTTCCCGGACGGCCCAGACGTGATAGTCGTCGCAGCGAACAGCGGGCTGCCAACCCATCCGGGCTGGTATTTCAACCTCAAAGCCGACCCCCAGGCGCAGGTCGAGGTCGACGGCGAGACGAAACAGGTTCGCGCCGAAGAGCTGACACCCCAGCAGGCAGCCGCGTTCTGGCCGCGGATACTGCAGACCGCCCCCGACTATGCCAGGTATCTTCGCCGCACCGATCGCGTACTTCCGCTCCTGCGTCTCATCCAAACCGTCTAGCGCAAACCCGTAACTCGCCACCGTGGAGACCACCACCGCAGTGCAGAATTGCCGACGTCGTTGCATCGATCCGGCGGCAACAAGCCTGCCGACGACGGAGCTTCAGGGCAGGCGTCTACAGCCCGGCGATCCCGTTGCCGATCAGAAGCACGCCCAGAATCAGCAGGACCGCCGCCATGATCGCCGCGTGGTGCCGGGTCATCCACTCATCGGCCACGGCGAGCGCGCGATCAGCGCGGTCGGTGAACACGCCCCGAACCACGGCCGGGGCGGCCACGCCCAGGCTCGCCACGACCGTGAAGACAACCAGCGCCACGACCTGCTCGAGCACCCGCGCAGTCGCGTCCGCGATGACCGCTGCGCCCGCCGCGACCAGGGCGAGGTTCTTCGGATTCGCCGCCGCAAACAGAAACCCCAGACGCAGAGCCCGTCGAGCGGTCATGGTCTGTGCGGCCGCCATCCACCCTGGCACGGTGGACTCCTCTCCGGCCTGCGGCCGCGCCCGCCACTTCCGGACAGCCATCAGGACCAGCACGATCCCGAGCGCGAGTTTCACAGCACCGGCCCACCAGGTGGGCTCGTCGGCCAGCATGATCACATCCGCCACCGCGAGCACCACGGCGCCCACGACGAGCAGGCCCGCAACCCAGCCACCGACGAAGGCGTACGACACGCTCACCGGCCGCTTGGTGACCAGGAGCACCGACAGCATCACCATCGGCATCGCGGCCAGCAGCAGGCCGACCGCAATCGGTAGGGACTGCCCGATTGCGCCTGTCACGAGTCACTCCTCGGAGTACCGATCATCGACGAAGGGTAGTCGCCTCAGCTATCCGGTGGGGACGGCACAGGCACGCGATCTTCTCCGGTCCCTGAGGAAAGGGGGTTGTGCGCAGGTGCAGCCACCAGGCCCGTACCGGGACGGCTGCCCTTCCAACGACGTATCGAGCACGCCTCGCCCTCGTTCGGCCATGCCTGCGCATCGGTTCGCCCATTCGGCGGTGCGCAGCGCTCAACCGGATCGCTACGACGCTCCGGTTGAGCGAACTATCCGCGGCGGGCGGTCGTTTCCCGTACCTGAATGCTGTAGGGCAGTAGTTCGTTGCGTGGGGGACTCTCGTCGCCGGTGATCCGTTGGATGAGCATGCGGGCGGCTCGTTGCCCCATCAGGTCCCGCGGCACCGTCACGGTGCTCAGCTGCAACGGGCCTGCGCTCGAGAAACTCATGTCGTCGAAACCGGTCAAGGCCACATCCTCGGGCACGCGCTTGCCGATTTCTCGGCAGACGTCGAGAACGCCGAGGGCGATCAGGTCGTTGCCGCAGACGATCGCATCGGTTTCGGGGTGTTCGGCGAACAGCGCCCGTGCGCGCAGCGCCCCGGAGGCGCGGGTGAGTTCGCCCCACAGGTCTGGTTCGTTGATCGCCTGCAGGCCTGCTTTGGTGAGGGCGTCGCGGTATCCCGCCATGCGGTTGACGGACACACTGGACGTGTCGGGACCGCCGAGGATCGCGACTTTGCGTCGGCCGGTTGCGACGGCGTGGGAAGCCATTTCGAACGAGGCGGAATAGTCGTCGATGCCGACCCAGTCGGAGGGCTCGTCCTCGACCTTGCGATAGAGCTGCACCACGGGGATGTTCTCGTGCCGGAGCTTGTCGAGGAGCGGCTTGTCGTCGGCGACGAGCGAGGTGAAGATCAGGCCGCTGCAGTTTCGATCGACCTGGGCCAGTGCGACATCGGCCTGGCGGGAGCCATCCACGCCGACATGGGAGACGAACACCTCGTAGCCTTCTTCGGCGGCGGCAGCGACCACACCGCCGGCGACCTCGGTGTAGAAGGGGTTGGCGATGTCGGCGAGGAGCAGTCCGATGGCTTTCGTGGTACCGGCGCGAAGCTCCCGGGCGATTCTGCTGGGCCGAAATCCCATTTCTTCGGCGATGGCGAGGATCCGTTGACGTCGCTCCTCGCTCACCCCCGGCGCCCCACTGAGCGCGTAGGAGACTGCTGCCGAGGACACCCCTGCCCGACGAGCGACATCGCTCATCGTCACTCGGCGAGGACGCCCTCCGCGGGGACGGCCCCCGCTCTGGGGGTGGGAGACATCAGCCATACCGAAAGCTTAGTCGGTTAAGCACTCGGCACAGGCCGGGACTTCCTGCCACGGCGTGCGCCCAGGTCCGACTGATTCGGTTAATCAGATTGACTTACCGGTATGGCGGACTCGAGTCGACCCATACGAACGCGACGCCACCCGCATATGACCAGGTGGACGCGTAATACCTCCCCGACATCTTTGGGGCTTGTGCGCTGAAACACAGGGCTGTACCGTAACTTATGCGATTAAGCGAAAGGAGAGCATCATGAGTTCCACCGTTGAGATGAGGGACGAGGCCGCGGTCGCGTACACGGGGCCCAAGCCGTATGGCATGAGTGACGACCTGATCGTTCCGGGTGCCCTGGACCTCGACTGCGACGAACGGCTGTGGGTCCCCCAGTCCCAGGACGTCGAGTTCCGCCCGCTGGTGCTGTCGGCGAGCCAGGGCTACTTCGTGAACATCCTGCGAGTACGCCGCTCGGGAATCCTGTCCCGCCACCGGCACGCCGGCGCGGTGCACGCGTTCACCCTGCGCGGCCGTTGGCACTACCTCGAATACGACTGGTGGGCCGAAGAGGGCACCTACGCCTTCGAGCCGCCCGGCGACATCCACACCCTCGAGGTCCCCGAAGACGTGACCGAGATGGCCACCCTGTTCCACGTGAGCGGCGCCTACATCTACGTCGACGTCGACGGCAACACCGTCGGCATCGAGGACGTCTTCAGCAAGATCGACAAGGCCCGCGCCCACTACGAGACGGTCGGTCTCGGCGCCGACTACGTCGACCGCTTCATCCGCTGACGCCGCTCCGGCGGACACCGCCCGGCCTGGTGCAACCACACCGAGTGCTCTACGCACGCGGGGGCGGTGTCCGCCGGCATCTCACCCTCTTTCAGCCCTGAGCCCGCCCGCGGGCGAAAGTACAGGTTCCCCATGCGAGCTCTCACCAAGAAAAGTGCCATCCCCTGCGACGTCCGCGTGCAGAATTTGCCCAAGCCCGAACCGGGCCCGGGACAGGTGCGGGTTCGCACCGAGGCCTGCGGCCTGTGCGGCAGCGACGTGCACGCCTGGCGTCACGACACCGGCTATGAATGGATCCGCCCCCCGGTAGTGCTCGGACACGAGGCGGTCGGATGCGTCGAAGCTCTCGGTGATGGTGTCGACCCGAACTGGCTCGGCAAGCGAGTGGTGCCCGTGGCGATCGACGGCTGTGGGGTATGCACGCTGTGCGAGCGCGGCTTCCGCCAGATCTGTCCCCAACGCACTGTCCTCGGGCTGTCCTTCGACGGCGCCGCCGCCGAATCGTTCGTCGTCTCCGAGGTCCGCCTGGTCGAGGTGGACCGCGACCTGCCGGCGTCGACACTGGCCCTGACCGAACCACTCTCGGTCGCCTGCCGCGCTGTCGCGCACATCGAGAACGCCGGCGAGGGCCCCACCCAGGTGGTGGTCTCCGGACCCGGACCGATCGGCACGATGGCTGCTCTCGTCCTCGCCCAGCGAGGCCACGATGTCGTACTTTCAGGAGTCGACAACGACGAGAACGGGCGATTGCCGCTCGCCCGTTCCCTCGGTCTGCGCACCGTGATCGCCGGACGGGACGAGCTGCCGTTCACCCCTACCGCCTGGGTCGACGCCTCCGGTTCGACCGCGGCACTCGACGCCGCCATCGCTGCCGTCCTCCCCGGCAGCCCCATCTCCGTCGTCGGCCTGTTCGCCCGCACCGGACCGGTCGACTTCAACGCCGTCACCCGCAAGGAGATTCGCCTGCAAGGCAGCTACGGATCGACCAAGGTCGACTACCGGGCCGCTGCCACCGCCATGGCCGTCGACCCGACACCGTGGCCGCAGCTGGTGACCGAGATTCCCCTCACTGACGCGGCTTCGGCACTCGAACGTGCCGCGGCCGGCCACGACATGAAGGTCGTGCTCGTCCCATGACCACACCGGACCCCACCCCTGTCCCGAAAGGCCACGCCATGTCCAGTTCCGATGTCGCTGTCGAACCAGCTACTCACGCGGCCGGGCGCACGTCGATCGTCAAGGTCGCCTTCGCCAGCATGATCGGCACAGCCGTCGAATGGTACGACTTCTTCCTCTACGGCTCCGCCGCCGCGCTCGTCTTCGGGCCCCTGTTCTTCCCCGACAGCGAACCTGCCACGGCCACCCTGCTCGCGTTCGCGACCTTCGCGGTGGGATTCTTCGCCCGACCGCTCGGCGGCATCGTCTTCGGTCACTACGGCGACAAACTCGGCCGCAAGAAGATGCTGGTCGTCAGCCTGCTCATGATGGGCGCCGCGACCTTCGCCATCGGATTGCTGCCGACCTTCGCGAGCATCGGCATCGCCGCACCAATGCTGCTCATCGGCTGCCGGCTACTGCAGGGCTTCGCCGTCGGAGGCGAATGGGGCGGAGCAGTGCTCATGGCCGCCGAACACGGCGACAACGATCGTCGCGGATTCTGGACCTCGTGGACCCAGGCCGGCGTTCCTCTCGGAAACCTCCTCTCCGCGGTGGTTCTCTGGGTGCTGGCGTTGGTCCAGAGCGACGAAACCTTCGATTCCTGGGGATGGCGAGTTCCCTTCCTGCTCAGTGCAGTACTGGTCCTGATCGGTCTCTGGATCCGTCTGAGCATCGAGGAATCCCCCGTCTTCGCCGAAAACAAGAGGGCCCTCGAAAACCACAAGAGCGAACACGCCCCCATCATCGAAGTCCTGCGCAAGTACCCGCGCGAGGTGCTCATCGCCATGGGACTGAGACTGGTGGAGAACACCTCGTACTACATCTTCACCGTCGTGGTGATGACCTACATGGTCACCTACCTGGATATGCCCAAGAGTGCCGCGATCGCCGGTGTGCTCATCGCCTCCGTCGCCCAGTTCTTCCTCACGCCGCTCATCGGCGCCCTGTCCGACCGAGTCGGCCGTCGACCCCTCTACTTCACCGGCGCACTCGGCGCCGGCATATGGGGATTCGTGTTCTTCCCCCTCATCGACACCGGCAACCAGACCATCATCGCGGCGGCCATCTTCATCGGCCTGATCTTCACCACACTGATGTACGCGCCACAGGCGGCGATGTTCTCCGAGTTGTTCGGCACCAGCGTCCGATACAGCGGCGCCTCCCTCGGCTACCAACTCGCCTCGGTGTTCGCCGGCGGTCTGGCCCCCGTCATCGCAGTCTCACTGCTGGGAACCGTCGAGGAGAAGAACACGATCGCGGTCAGCATCTACCTCGCCATCCTGGCCGTGATCACCATCATCGCCGTGATCGCCGCGAAGGAAACCGCCCGCACCTCCCTCGTCCACGACCGGGTCCTCGACGAGGCCACCCGGAACTGACAACGCCGCCGGGCCGGTGTGCGGCGCTCACCCGCACACCGGCCCGGCCAAAAGGTCTCGTCTCCCGATCCGAGCAGAAAGAGCTCTCGCATGAACGCACCCGTCCACACCCCGGTCCTGGACCTGTTCCGACTCGACGGCAACGCGGCCATCGTGACCGGGGCATCGCGCGGTTTGGGCCGCGCGCTCGCCATCGCACTCGCGGAGGCCGGAGCCGACATCGTCGCCGTCGACATCGGGGAACTCGATCAGGTCGCCAAGGAAGTGCGCGCCCGGGGAGTCCGCTGCGCGACCCGCACCGCCGACCTCAGCGGCCTGACCCCCGAATCGGCGGCAGAACTCTTCTCCTGGGCCAAGACCGAGTTCCCGCACCCGACGATCCTGGTCAACAACGCCGGCATCATCCGCCGTGGTCCCGCGACCGAAACCACACCCTCGGACTGGTCGGCGGTGCTCGACCTCAACCTCACTACCCCCTTCCTACTCAGCCAGGCCTTCGCGCGGTCCGCCCTCGACGACAACGCCGCCGCCAGCATCATCAACATCGCATCGGTCAACTCGTTCCAGGGCGGAATGGAGGTCCCGTCCTACGCCGCCTCCAAACACGGAATCCTCGGCTTGACGCGCGCTTTGGCAAACGAGTGGGCGGCCCACCACATCCGCGTCAACGCGATCGCCCCGGGCTACATGGAAACCGAATTCACCGCCGCCCACCGCGACGACCCCACCCGGGCCGAGAACATGCTGCGTCGCATCCCCACCGGCACCTGGGGACGGCCGGAAGGCCTCGCCGGCGCGGTCGTCTTCCTCGCCTCGGCCGCGTCCGCCTACGTCACCGGCACCGCCCTGTCCGTCGACGGTGGATGGCTGTCCCGATAACAACAGCGACTACCTGGAGGACCGCCCATGGCACCGATGCCCCCGGACCATCCCGTCGTCCCCGCCACCGATGCCCGATCGTGGTTGCTCGTATCCGCAGCCCACAGCCGGCACCTCGGTGACACGTGCACCGGAGTGGCGGACGCCGTCATCTACGACCTCGAAGACGGTGTCGTCCCCTCCGCGAGACCCGCGGCACGAGAAGCCCTCTACCTGTGGCTCACTCGCGGCGGCACCGGCTGGGTCCGAATCAACCCCGCCGGAAGCGAGGACTGGAACCACGACCTCGACGCACTCGATGGAGCACCCGGACTGCTGGGCGTGATGCTCGCCAAATGCGAATCGGCAGAACAGGTCACCGACACCTTCATACGATTACCTGCCGGCACCCCCGTCCTGGCACTCGTCGAGTCGGCACTCGGCATCGAACGCGCCTACGACATCGCTTCCACAGAACCAACTTTCCGGCTCGCCTTCGGTAGCGGCGACTTCCGCCGCGACACCGGGGCAGCCGATCTAGCACCGGCCCTGTCCTACGCGCGGGGACGACTGGTGGTAGCGAGCCGAGCAGCGGGACTGCCCGGCCCCATCGACGGCCCCACACTCACCACCGCCGAGGACGCGCTCACCGACGCGCTCGCCGTGTCCCGCACCATGGGTTTGTCGGGCAAGCTGTGCATGCACCCCGAGCAGGCCCCCGTCATCAACCGCGCCCTGAGCCCTACCCCGACCGACATCGACTGGGCCCGCGACGTCATCGACCAACTCGGCGCGGACGGCACCCGTGTCAGAGACGGGAGCGACATCCCCCGGCTGGCCCGATCCCGAGCGATCCACCGCCTCGCCTCCGTCTTCGCTCGATCGTGAGGATAATGGGACAGGCGTGACGAGAACCCAGTCGGCAGCACTCAGCGGCGGTGGGTGTCATGACAACGGAGACAGCACCCAGTACCGGCGGACGAGTTCGGGATGGCGAGCTCGCAGATGCAGACCGCACCACAGCGCGCAGTCGTCGGCGATCCACGGCCAGGCATTCCGGTCCCACTCGGCCGGTTCGGCGACCGCGTCCGCGACCGTGTTGTCCGCGCGTCGGTCCAAGGATCACGGTGGGATCGTCCCAGCGTCACGTTCGAGGCGCGGAGGAGGATGCGACCAGCACGGCCGTGACCGGCCTCGGTGCACGCTCGGCGGATTCGTCGGTGGCGCCGAGCACCACGGCAACGTCGTCCTCGACGACGGCAATGGGCGCCCCGCCGAGACCGGGGTGGTACCGGCTGTGCTGACCTGTGGACAAGGGCTGGCTGCTGCCCGGCAGCAGCTCATCGAGGAGTGGGCCGGTCGACCGCCGGGCGATCGACCCTCGGTCCCGGCAGGCGATGCCGTCCAAGAGTTGGCCGACGGTGGCGACGGCGTGCTGTCGGCGAGGATCGACGAGTCGGTTCCCATCAGCGCGGCACCGCCACCTCCATCAGTACACCGGTCTCGATCCGTCCCGTGGTGTCGAGGTCGCGGGTGAACCACGTCGGGCTGCGATGAATGCCGCAGGAGGGATGGGGATCGGTTCGGTGAACCTGTGCATCTCATGCCTCGAGTACTCGACGAACCGCGGCACGACAGCCACGGACCCGGGGTCACCTGCGATCACCATGGCCGGGCGGCCGACGCCCCGACAAGGAACTCTGTTCCCCGGATGTTCCTCCCGTCGTCTCTCGAAGTGATCCGAATTTCGGATGATTGCCACCCCACCGATGAGTTTGTCCGCCCCATGGAGTCTCAATCTCCGTATCATCCTCATCGAGAGTGCGGGAGGAACCGAGTGAATCAGCTGCTGAGAGTCCAGAACTTCACCGTCTCGTGTGACGGCTTCGGGGCCGGTGTACACCAGAGCCTCGAGAGGCCGTTCGGACACGCCGACCCTGGCGAGATGTTCGCGTGGGCCGGCGCGACGGCGAGCTGGCCCATGCGCACAGACCCTGGCGGCAGCCGTGGCCTCGACGACTACTTCACGCGGGACTACGCCCGCAATATCGGTGCCGAGATCATGGGCCGCAACAAGTTCGGTCCCCAACGCGGGCCTTGGCACGACCACGAGTGGCGCGGATGGTGGGGCGACGAACCCCCGTTCCGCACCCCGGTGTTCGTGCTGACCCACCACCCGCGCCCGTCGTTCACCCTCTCCGACACCACCTTCCACTTCGTCGACGGCGACCCGGCCACGGTCCTCGAGCGGGCGCGGGAGGCGGCGCGGGGCAAGGATGTCCGACTCGGTGGCGGGACTACCACCATCCGGCAGTTTCTCGAGGCCGACCTCGTCGACACCATGCACGTGGCAGTCTCGCAGGTGCAGCTCGGATCCGGAGTACGACTCTGGGAGTCACCCGATGAGCTACTCGACCGGTTCCATCTCGAGGTCGTGCCCAGCCCGAGCGGCGTGACGCACCACCTGTTCTGGCGAAGGTGACGCCCGGGCACGGACTTCTCGCATCGAAGTCACCTCAGCCGAGTCCGGTGTGCGGCGTTCCATACCCAGGGGTTCCGAAAAAATCTACTATCCGGGGATAGTTCGTCGTTGTTACCGTCGGCGGATGGCTGTCCGCTACCACGTCACCTCCGTGCTCAACCGTGCTTCCATCTCGCGATACGGCCTGGACTGGAATCGGATGGATGCCGCGCCCGGTATCGCCGGTAGCCGACGGCCCGAGCAGCAGGGCTGCTTCCTCTGCGCCGGCGAGTGGGAGCGGGACTGGTTCGTGCAGATGAACAACACCGGCGGCGCGGTCGACGTGTGGGAGGTCCACGGTATCGATGCCGAGGATCTGGTCGAGTCTCCGGAGGGCCACTACTACTTTCCCGGGGTCATTCCCGCCGCCCGTCTGCGGCTGGAGCAACGGGACGTGCCGCCGGTTCACCGCTGAGGGCTGGTCGCCGGAGCCGGGACGCTGCACCGTGCAACGAGTTCGACCCGGAGGTTGCGCCGAGGTGGTCGGTCAGGTCCGACGCGGAGTCAGGTGACGATCCACAGCGCCAGAACCGCGACGACCAGGGTGAGCGGCGTCGTGATCACGCCGAGCCGGGTGTAGGTGTAAAGGTCCGGACGGCCGGCGGAGCCTTCGAGCAGACGTCGCCACAGCATCGTGGCGAGGGAACCGACGTAGGTGAGATTCGGACCGAGGTTTACACCGAGCAGCGCAGCAAGGATCAGAGCGGGCGGGGCCCCGGGGCCCAGAGCGGTGAGGAGCATCAACGTCGCGGGAATGTTGTTGACGACGTTGGCGGCCACCGCGGCTGCGGCCGCCACCCCGAGCAGCGCCCCGAGGCTCGGCTCGGTGGGCAGCACGTTCGCCAACGCGTCGCCGACGGGGCCGGACGAGACGCCGGCGACAACGACGGCCAGCGCGAAGACGAACACGCAGAACCACAGATCGGCGGCGGCGAGAACTCGCCGAGGGGTGGTGCGATGCCGCCGCAGGGCCGGGACGGCAAGGGCCGCCGCGCCCATCGCCGCCGCCCACACGGGTTCGATCCCCAGCGGCCCCGTCGCCGCGAATCCGACGAGGGTGGCGGCGACGATCCCGAGCGCGTAACGCGGCGCGTGCACGGGCGGTATCGGGTCGGGTTGCAGCGGTGGCGACGAGGCGAGGTCGCGCGCGAAGAACCACCGGAAGACGAGACCCTCGACGAGCACCACCGCGAGCCACGGCAGCGTCATGAGGACGGTGAAGTGCAGGAATGTGAGCCCGGTAGCGGTGAAGGCCAGCAGGTTCGTCAGGTTGGAGACGGGCATCAGCAGCGACGCCGAGTTCGCCAGGTGGCCGGTGGCGTAGACGTGCGGTCGGGGCGACATCCGCAGCGCCGTCGCGGCCCGCAGGACGATCGGCGTCAGCAGGACCACGGTGGCGTCGAGACTGAGCACGGCGGTCACGACGGCGCTGGTGACGAACACGGCGTTGAGCAGACGTCGCGGGTCGTGATTCGCGCGCCGGACGAGAACCGACGCCACCCACGCGAACACGCCGAGCGCGTCGGCGAGATGCCCGAGCACGAGTATGACGGCGAGGAACGCAACGGTCGGGAACAGCGTGCGCAGCTGCTGCTCTACTTCGTGCGGGGTTACGACGCCGAATGCGACGACTGCGGCCGCGGCCGGCAGTGCCACGAACACCTCCGGCAGTCCCCACGGACGCATCACGGCGAAGACGAGCACCCCGGCGAGCATCGCCACCGCTACAGCAACCACAAGGTCGATAGTGCCAGCGCACGAAATGCTCGGGCACCGAACTCCGAGCACGCGATGAACGTCCAGAAACGGCGCGCCGACAGGAGCAAGCCGGCATGTTCCCTGCTGGAGGTCCTGCTCGCCTCGGCAGCGGCACAAGCGGTCTCGCTGCGCCTTGCACCTTCGCCCCGCCCTGCCCATTCCACCAACGAGCCGGGGTCAGCGCTGGTGCGCCGTCAGGGCATGCCCGAACGGCGCACCCACGACTATGGGGGGCCACGGGGCGGATCGAGGGCGGTTCACCGAAAGAGACGCGTGGAACCGGCCCGGCACCGTCGCACCCAGGTCTTTCGCCGGCTCGGACTCGCGGCGTGCGAGCGGCGGCCCCGGTTCGCGCCTCGACGCCGGGGCCGCCGCCGGTCAGGCGTGGACGCGAGGACGGCGATGCGCCCACGGCATCGCCCGCTCCATCGTGCCCGCCAGTTGCAGCAGGGTCGCCTCGTCTCCGTAGCGCCCGGCGAACTGCACCCCGACCGGCCAGCCCTCGGCGGACTGCCCGAGCGGCAGCGAGATCGCCGGATGCCCAGTGGTGTTGAACACCGAGGTGAACGCTCCGTAGTCGAAGATGCGGTCGTACCATCCGCGCGCGTCCAGCTCCGGGTTGTCGGCGTCGAGGTGCCCGAGCGGGACGGTCGGTTGCGCGGTCGTCGGTGTGAGGAGCACGTCGTACTCGCCGAGGAAGCGTGCCACCTCGCGGCGCACCGTGTTGAACACCCGGTCGGCGGCGTACAGATCGCGCGCGGTGAGCGTCGCGCCGTACCGGGCGCACTCGAGCGTCGTCGCCTCCAGGTGCTCGCGGCTGGGGGTGACGCCCAGCAATTCTGCGGTTGCGTAGACGCCGTCGGCGAGGAAGCTGCACCAGGCGGTGAAGTTCGCGTCGTCGAAGGTCTGCGCGTCGATACGCGGGGCCGCCTCTTCGACGTGGTGGCCGAGTCGCTCGAGTACTGCCGCCACCTCCTGCACCGTGGCGACGGACTGCGGGTCGACCGCGCGGGACGGGTCATACGGGGTGGTGCACACCGCGATCCGCAACGGCCGCACGTCCTGCCCGACCAGCTCGGCGAACGGGCGCTCGGGCGCCGGGAGCAGATACCGATCGCCCGGCTCACTGCCGTGCACCGCGTCGAGCAGCCCGGCACTGTCGCGGACAGTGCGCGTCACCGCGAATTCGATGCCCAGGCCCATGAGCGGGTCGGCGTATTCGGGTCCGGGGGTGGTGCGGCCCTGGGTCGGCTTCAGGCCTACCAGCCCGCACGCGGCGGCGGGGATCCGGATCGACCCGCCCCCGTCATTGGCGTGTGCCATCGGTAGTGCACCCGCCGCCACCAGCGCCGCCGACCCGCCGCTCGACCCGCCCGGGCTGCGGTCGGTGTCCCACGGGTTGCGAGTGGGGCGCCCGTACGCGGCGGCCGCCTCCGTCGACGCGTTGAACCCCAGCTCCGGCGTAGTGGTCACGGCCATGGTGGCCAGGCCCGCGCGGCGGAAACGCGCCATCAGATAGGTGTCCTCCGCGGGCACGAGACCGTCGCCGAACAGCCGGCTTCCGTTGCGCTGCGGGACGCCGGCCGCGTGCGCGATGAGGTCCTTGATCGCGAACGGTACGCCCGCGAACGGGCCGTCGCTGCTGTGGTCGAGCGGGGTGGCGAACCGTTCGCCGGCGACTGCGCCGAGAACCGGATCGACGGCGTCTATCGCCCGCGCCGCGACGTCGTGCACCTCGGCCGGGCTCACCTGCCTGTCAGCAATGAGGCGGGCCAGGCCGGTTGCGTCGTGCGCGGTGT
Organism: Rhodococcus sp. ENV425; assembly: GCF_002887785.1. Classification (NCBI taxonomy): domain Bacteria; kingdom Bacillati; phylum Actinomycetota; class Actinomycetes; order Mycobacteriales; family Nocardiaceae; genus Rhodococcus; species Rhodococcus sp. ENV425. The sequence continues at coordinate 44,214 of NZ_PCZU01000261.1, read as the reverse complement.
AGTCGTTGATGTCCACGGTGATCTCCATTCGGGGGAACGAACGGCCCGACAGTAGGGTGACGCCCGTAACACAACATCGGCCGAACGACCGATGCGCGAACGCCGAAACGATGCCCCTGGCCAACGCGCGACGCGCCGGGGATGATCACCTCATGTCCCGCGCCGACACGGAACGCCTCGCGGCCGCGCTGGCACTGAGTGCACGCCTCGCCCGCGACGACAACCCGCCCGACCCAGCTCGCGTCCTGTTCGAGCTGTCCGCGTGCGTGCCGTTCGCGCATGGCGCCATCTCTCGCTGGGACGCGGCGCGCGGGTGCCACCGCACCGCCTCCAGCCTCGGCTACCCGCGGCCGATCGTCGACGCGATCAATCGCTTTCTGCCCCGCCACCCGCTGTTCGACGACATGCTCGGCCGGCGCCTGCCGCAGCAGCTGTGCACGGTGCCCCCGCGGCTGCGCCACGGTCCCGTCTTCGACGAGGTCATCGTGCCGCAGCAGTACACCGACGGCCTCAGCCAATGCCTGTTTGCCCCCGACGGGCGCTATGTGGGGATGTTGAACCTGAGCGCTGCCGGTGGACGGGTGTTCGATCGGGAAGACCTGGTCATGGTGGCGCTGCTCGCCGCCGACCTCGCCTGCGTCGTCGACCCGGCTGCCGCGCCCGGCCCCGCTGACCGAGATCCGGGGCGCGGGATCGTGCTCGTTGTCGCCGCATCCGGCGCGATCGACCGCCCCCTCGACGCGCCCCCGGAGCCCGCCGCCGCCGCGCTCGTAGCCGCGGGCGACGGGCTGCGTGCGGTCGCGGCCGAGGTGCGTCGCCGCGGGCGCGCCGCCGACTACCTGCTCATCGCCACCGGCATTGTCTACGACGCCCACCTAGCGCCCGCCCGCGGCGGAGGGGTCCTCGTGCGGGCGCGTGTCGTGCCACCGCCCGACGGTCTGACCGTGCGGGAACTGCAGGTGCTCGGCCTGGTGCGTGACGGCGCGTCGAATACCGCTATCGGTCGGGAGCTGGGAATCCGCCCGTCGACGGTGTCCACCCACTTGGAGCACGTGCTGCGCAAGACGGGCGCCGCCAACCGCACGGTTGCAGCCGTGCGTGCTGCCGAGTGGAAGCTGCGGCTCGTCGACCGCGCCGCGCCGCCCGTCCTCGCCGGCAACGCGCCGGCGTCGTGACCACGGCCCATGGCCTCGCTGAGTCCGATCCTCGCCGAGGCGCCGTGGGACCGGCCGGTGTGTTCCTGCTCCGCCCCGGGATCCCCGCGGAAATGCATGTGCTTCCAGTCCTGTTCGAACCGAGGCATGGCATCTGTCCGGCTGGTCTCCTGTGCTGATGACCATCGGGAGTCCTGCGCCCGGAGCAGGAGCGTCAGAGCGTGGCCACGACGTCGAATTCGTACCCGTCGGCCACGGCCATGTGCACGTCCTGGTGCATCAACCCGGCGCTGGCGTGCACCGACCCGCGGGGGCCGTCGTAGCTCAATGTGCCCGAGTGACGGAGGATCTCGTCGATCGTGTTGGATCCGGCCGCGGCGGTGAGCGCGGCGAGAGTGGTCACGCCCTCGTAACACGATTCGGCGGCGTTGTTCAGCGGTGGTGCGCCCGGACCGAACCGACGGACATAGGCGGACATGAAATCTTGCGCACACGCGGTGACGAGTGATGTGAATTAGCTCGCGGCGACGAACAGGTTTTCGGTAGCGTCCGCCCCGCTTGCCAGTAGCATGTTCTCCTCCATCAGCGGACTGAACCGCAACAGCCGCTGATGCAGACCCCGTCCGCAGAACGCCCGGTTGAACGCGACTGCGTCACGACCCACGAGCAACATGACGGTGCCCTCGGCGCCGCTCTTTTCGATACGCGGCAGCACCCGGGAGAAGTCGGTGGTGCCGTAGTCGACGTAGATCTCCTCGACGACCTGCAGATCGAGCTCGTGACAGTAGGCGCGGATGGCGGGGACGGTCCGTCGCGGCCACACGTAGTTGGCGCCGACGACCGTCCACCGCCGGATGCCGGCGTGCTCCCGCAGCCATCGCAACGCGGGACCGATTTGCAGGCCCGGGGTTTCACCGGAACAGATGATGCCCGGACGCGACTCGCCGCCCTCGTAGAGGGAGGTGTACACGTACGGGATCCGATGGGCCAGGACCGAGGAGAGCTGCTCGCGTACCGTCGAGATGTGCCAGCCGGTCACCGCGTGGATGCGGTCTGCGGCCAGCAGTCGAGCGATCTCGGCGCGAAGCTCCGGCGCGGGCAGGCTCGCGTCGATCACCTCGATTTCCACCTCGCGGGCGAGGATGCCGCCGTTGTCGTTGAGGGTCGCGGCGGCGAGGTTCGCGACGGCCTCACACGACGGACCGTAGATTCCGCCCGGCCCGCGCAGTGGAATGACCAGTCCGATGCGATAGCTCCTCGACATCATCGAGCCTCCTTGCGGCCGCTGCACGCGCGGTGGAATATTCATCTGGAAGTATTGCGTTCGGAACGATGTCTCAGCAAGGGGTGCCCATGGTGCAGGCTGATCGGGACGACGCGGTCATGGTGGATACGCTGGCGGTCGATCGGGCGGCCGCCCTGGTCCGCGCGGCCGTGCGGGGCGCCCTCACCGGGTCGGATCTCACCCTCGACCAGTGGCGGGTGGTCGACCACCTCGCCTCCGTGGAAGAGGCCACGATGAGTGCGATCTCCGCCGTCACCCTCATCCCGGGGCCGAGCCTGACCCGGACGGTCGATCGGCTCGTCGACGCCGCGCTGGCGTACCGGACCTTGGATTCCTACGATCGGCGACGCATGATGGTCCGCCTCAGTGCCCGCGGCATCGCTCGTCATCGTGCACTCGCCCCGGCGGTGACCGCCGCGCTCGCGGACGCGTTCGCCCCGCTCGCGCCTGCGGAGCTGCGTGAACTGGGAACGCTTCTGGAGAAGCTCACCACTCGCTGACCGTCGCCCCCATGTGACTCACGGATGCTGCCGCGTGCCGCGCGGCAGCTTTCCTCGCGCGCCACGCACCCCTGCGCACGGAGGTAGCGGCGTCCGCTCCGAGATTATTTCCACTTGACACAGTTCCAAATGGAAGTAAATTGTGAGCCGCACCACGCACATCCCCCATTGGAGGTCGGACAGATGTCAAGCGATGTTGCTCTCCCCCGTTCGCTCGGAGCCGACGTGGACTTCACGCGCTCGGGCGTATCCCGTTTCCCCAACCGCGATCTCGGCGTTCCAAGATTCTGCTGCGAGGTGGGCGTCCCCCTTGCCGAGCAGAAGGAGCTCGGGCACAACCGCTGGCATCCCGACATTCCGCCGCTGCACGAACTGGATCCGGGTGACGAGGTGATCCTCGAAACCCCCGGCTACGACGACTACCAGCTCCAGGATGCCGACGAGGACCAGGACATCCGGGATCTGGACCTGACCCGTACCCATCCGATCGCCGGACCGGTCTACGTCAACGGCGCCGAGCCCGGCGACCTACTGGTGGTCGATGTTCTGGACGTGCAGCCGCTCTCGGGTATCGGATACTCGAACATCCTGCCCGGAATGGGCGGACCACTGGCGAGCTGGTTCCCTCGAGGCTTCAAGACGGTGTGGGACCTGCACGGTCTGTTCGCGACGAGCCGGCAGATCCCGGGCGTGGAGATCCCCGCGATCAGCCACCCCGGTGTGATCGGCGTGGCGCCGTCGCACGAGCTGCTGCAGATCTGGAACGAGCGGGAGGATCCGCTGATCGCCGACGGCCTGGCCGGCCCGCGGGAGGACGCGATCGCGACGTCGGTGCTGCGCACCCTGGAGGGCGACGAATGGGCGCGGGTCGCCGCCACGGCGGCGCGCACGGTGCCGCCCCGAGAGAACGGCGGCAACCTCGACATCAAGAACCTCTCCCGCGGCTCGCGGGTGTACTTCCCGGTTTTCGTCGAGGGGGCGCTCTTCTCGTGCGGCGACCTTCACTTCGCCGAGGGCGATGGTGAAATCACCTGGAACGCCATCGAAATGGATGGGTCCACGTGGCTGCGGTTCAACCTGATCAAGGGTGGCATGGCGAAGTACGGGGTGCGGAACCCGATGCTGCGACCCTCTCCTGTCGACCCGAACTTCGGTACCCGGTACCTGTCGTTCACCGGTTTGTCCGCGCGCGGCCGGGAGCAGAAGTACATCGATACCACCATGGCCGCGGTCGACGCCGTCGAACAGGCGATCGACTACCTCGGTAAGTTCGGTTACGCGCCCGAGCAGGCGTACACGATCATCAGCGTCGCACCGTGCGAGATGCACGTCGGCGGCATCGTCGACATTCCGAACGCGGCTGTCACGCTGAAGATTCCGCTCGACATCTTCGACAAGGACATCCTCCCCCAGTAAGTCGACGGGTCCGCGGTGCCGGGATGCTCGGACGCCCCGGCACCGCGGGCGCCTCGGCGGAAAGCGACCGCAGATGACCGATGTCGGATTGTTCTACGTCGGTGCCGTCCTGATCGTGAACGGCATCATGCTTCTCGGGCGGATCTCCGCCCGCGCCGCTGCGCCGCTGAACCTGTGCGTCGGCACCCTCCAGGTGGTGATCCCGACCGTCCTGATCGTCACCACGGACGGTGGCGGCGCCGCAATCGCCGGGGCAGCCGGTCTCTACCTGTTCGGCTTCACGTACCTGTGGGTCGGGATCAACGCTGCGACGGGATGGCCTCCGGAAGGGTTGGGCTGGTTCTCCCTCTTCGTTGCGGTGGCCGCGGTCGGGTTTGCCGCCCGCACCTGGTACGACGGCGGCCGGCTCTTCGTCGTATTCTGGCTGGCCTGGGCCGGGCTTTGGTTGCTCTTCTTTCTGGTCCTGGCTCTCGGCCGCACCGAACTCACCCGCTTCACCGGTGCCGTGGCGATCACGGAGGGGGTGCTGACCGCGGCTGTTCCGGCAGGCCTCGCACTTGCCGGACTGTGGATCGATTCCGCCGCCGCCGCTCTTGCCGCGACCGCACTCGGAGGCACCGTAGTGGCGGCGCTGTGGCTGGTCACCCGTCCGGCATCGATCGATGCGTCGACTCCTGCCCGGCAAGGCTGACATGCACCCAGCGCCGTCGGCGAGGCGGCTTGCGGCCGTTCAGGAGACCGAGTTCACCGACTCGGGAAAAACCATGCGGCCGAGCACATTGCGCATTTCGGTGAGAAGAGCCGGGTTCGCGCCGGCGAAGTGCCGGTCCGACACCTCCTCGCTGAGCCGGCGCGCCTCGTCGCACAGCTTTCGCCCCTCGTCGGTGGCGACGATGAGCTTGTTGCGCCGGTCGCCCGGATCCGCGGTGCGCGCGACGAGGCCGCGGCTCTCGAGTTCGTCGACGATTGCGACGATCTGACTGGGATCCAGTCCCATGTCCGCGGCGATGCGGCGCTGCGCCACACCGGCGGGTTCGTCGCACGCGAGGGAGAGCACCGTGTACGGGCGCACCCGCAGCCCGAGCGGGGCGAGGGCCTCGTTCACCGATCGCACCACCATCGCGCTGGCACGCGTCAGCAGAAATCCCAGGTCGTCCTCGAGGACGCGTCGACGTTCCATTCCGACAGCCTTTCGTCGTGACCCTCAGGGTAACAGTTCCTCAATCGTTGACTTTTTCAATAATAGATGTTCCTATGTGATTGGGAGTACATCAGCTCGAGCAACGGAGGATCTCGTGGACCTCAGCAACAAAGTCGCCGTCGTCACCGGTAGCGGACAGGGCCTCGGCCTCGCCTACGCCACCGAGCTGGCCCGTCACGGCGCCGCGGTCGTGATCAACGACGTCGACCGGGCCACCGCCGATGCCGCCGTCGCGACGATCACCGCCGCGGGTGGACGCGCCGTCGCCGTGGTCGCCCCCGTCGGCCCCACAGAGACGGCGAGGAAGCTCGTCGCGGCCGCGGTCGAGCACTTCGGCCGCCTCGACGTGATGGTGACCAACGCCGGCATCCTGCGCGACAAGGTGCTGTGGAAGATGACCGACGACGACTTCGACGCCGTGATCGACGTGCACCTGCGCGGCACCTTCACGTGCGTGCGCGAGGCCGTGCTGCGCTTCCGCGAGCAGGGCGAGGGCGGGCGCATCATCGCCATCGGCTCCCCCGCCGGCCAGCGCGGCAACTTCGGCCAGACCAACTACGCCGGCGCCAAGGCCGCCGTCGTCGGCATGGTCCGCACCTGGGCGATGGAACTGCAGCGCGCCGGCATCACCGCCAACGCCGTGTGCCCCGTCGCCGTCACGGCGATGACCGAGACCGTGCCGATCTTCGCGCCCTACATCGAACAGATGAAGCAGACCGGCGAGCTGCCCGCGGTCATCCGCCGCGAGGTCGGCATGGGCACCCCCGAGGACGTCGCGGGCCTGATCGCCTTCCTCGCCTCCGACGACGCCGCCGCCATCACCGGTCAGGCGTTCTCCGTCGGCGGGGATCGCCTCGCACTGTGGTCGCACCCGCAGCTGACCGCCACCGCCTTCCACGACGGCGGCTTCTCCGCCGACGACGTCGCCGCCCAGTGGCCCATCGTGTTCGCCGACCGCGTCGAGTCCGTCGGCGAGGAATTCCCCGAGGAGGTGCTCGCCAAGTGAGCCGTTACGAGTACGGCATCGACTTCGACAAGATCGACGCCCTCGATATCCACACCCACGTCGAGATCGACGGCTGCGGCCACCGGTCCATGGACGACGAACTGATGGCCGCGTCGGAGAAGTACTTCAAGTCCGGCGAGGAACGCACCCCGACCATCAAGTCCATCGCCGAGCACTACCGCGAGCGGAACATGGCCGCGGTCGTGTTCACCGTCGACGCGCAGTCGGCCACCGGGCACGCCCCGAACTCGGTCGAGGAGATCGCCGAGTTCGCCGCCGAGAACAACGATGTGCTCATCCCCTTCGGCTCCGTCGACCCCCTGCAGGGCAAGGCCGCCGTCCAGCGGTTGCGCCGCCTGGTCGACGAGTACGGCGTCAAGGGCTTCAAGTTCCACCCGAGCATGCAGGGCTTCGAGCCCAACGACCGGCGCTTCTACCCGCTGTACGAGGCCCTCGTCGAGGCACAGGTGCCGGCCCTGTTCCACACCGGGCAGACCGGCATCGGCGCGGGGCTGCCCGGCGGGCACGGCATCAAGCTGCGCTACTCCGACCCGATGCTGCTCGACGACGTCGCCGCCGACTTCCCCGATCTGACCATCGTCATGGCCCACCCCGCTGTACCGTGGGTCGACGCGCAGATCTCCATCGCCACCCACAAGGCGAACGTCTACCTCGACCTGTCCGGCTGGTCGCCGAAGTACTTTCCGCCGCAACTGGTCAAGGCCGCGAACACGATGCTGCGCCGCAAGGTGCTGTTCGGATCCGACTTCCCGGTCATCCAAGTGGATCGATGGCGCAACGATTTCGCCACTCTCGACATCAAACCCGACGTAGCCCCGATGATCTTCAAGCAGAACGCGCTGCGCGTTCTCGGCATCGAGCGCTGACGTCGGTACCTGCGAACCGAGGAGTTCCCATGACCATTCCCGCCACCGCCACCACCCACGTCGCCACCCTGGACGATCTCGAGGCACTCGTCGGGCAACCGCTCGGTGTCAGCTCGTGGCTGCCCGTCGAGCAGGACCGCATCCAGACCTTCGCCGACGCCACCGACGACCACCAGTGGATCCACCTCGACGTCGAACGGGCGAAGAAGGAAAGCCCCTTCGGCGGCCCCATCGCCCACGGCTACCTCACGCTCTCGCTGATCATCCCGATGTGGAGCGAGGTGCTGAAGGTCGACAGCGTGACCATGGCCGTCAACTACGGCCTGAACAAGGTCCGCTTCACCAACCCCGTTCCGGCCGGCGGCAAGGTCCGCCTCAACGCCACGCTGAAGTCGCTCGAGAAGCTGCCGAAGGGCGGCGTGCAGATCACGATCGACGGCATGATCGAGCTCGAGGGCAGCGAGCGGCCCGCCGTCGTCGTCGAGGCGGTCTACCGCATGTTCGATTAGCGGCCGCCGCCTGCAGCCGAGCGAATGTACCCTTCCGTCGATCTACAAGGGGGAAGGGTACATTCGCTCGTTCCAGGACGGCTCACGGTTGCACGAACGCGGGCAGCAGCGTCTGCGCGACCCGTTCGTTCCAGTTGGCGTCGATGTCACCGCTCCGGGCCCGTTCCGCGAAGTAGGCACCGACGATGCAGTCCAGAAATGTTTCGACGTCGAGGTCGGCTCGCACCAGTCCCCGCGAGATGTGGTGTCGCACGACCTCGGTCAAGGTGCTGCGGTGGCGCACGAGCACCGAGCGGATGAGACCGGTGAACGCGGGATCCGCATCGGTCACCAGCGCAGCAAGGCCGCCGAATCCGACGCCCCCGTCGACCGAACGGAGGGACTGCTCGGCCAGCCACGTCAGCACCTGGTGCGCGGTGGCATCCGGCGCGGGAGGCGCGGGCTGCGCGATCGGCTCCATCACCGCGGTGAGCATCTCGTCCCGGTCGCGGTAGCGGCGGTAGATGGTGGTGCGGGCCATGCCCGTGTGTGCGGCCACGGCCTCGATCGTCACCGCCTTGGGCCCCTTGCGACGCAGCAGCTCGAGCACGGCGTCGGCGATGCGTTCCTCCGGCGTGGCAGTCCCCTCACCTTGCCGCATGCGCCCCCTCCTGTCCGCTGTCTCGACTTACGACAATCCTACAATAGCGCTACACTATATGTAGCTACGCAACATGTAGCGATTCGAAGAGAGGGACGCACATGAAGATCTCGAACTCGTCGGCCGGAGCGATCGCCCTGATCCTGGGCATCGTCACCATGACCGCATCGGTATGGTTCGACACCACCCCCGTCGGCTCCGGGGTCACTCTCGGACTGGGCGCCATCGCCGCGATCTACGCCCTGTGGTCGCTGATCGCCCGGGATCCGACCAAGGACCACTGGTCCCTGTCCGTCGTCGGCCTGATCTTGTTCATCTCGCCGTGGATCGGGCAGTTCGCCGGCGACGGCGCGGCCTGGACCGCGTGGATCGCGGGGGCGTTGATCATGCTCGTCGGCGGCGCCGCGTACCTCGCCGACGAGTCCGCCGACGTCGCGGCGGCGACCCGGGAAGAGGAACGACGCACGTATGCGTCGACGGCCCGCTGAAACGCCGAGGGGGAGGTTGTCGGCGACATCACTCGATCGATGTCGCGACAACCTCCCCCTCGGTGACCATCTCGAGGCGGGTGAACCTACACCAGCAGCTCGGCGATCTGAATGGTGTTGAGGGCGGCGCCCTTCCGCAGGTTGTCCCCCGAGACGAACAGCGCCAGACCACGCCCGTCCGGCACACCCGGATCCTGACGGACCCGGCCCACCAGCGACGGATCCTGGCCCGCGGCCTGCAGCGGCGTCGGAACGTCCACGAGCCGCACGCCGGGGGCGTTCGCGAGCAGTTCCTTCGCGCGCTCCACCGACAGCGGGCGTTCGAACTCGGCGTTGATCGACAGGGAGTGGCCGGTGATCACCGGCACGCGCACGCAGGTACCCGACACCAGCAGGTCCGGCAGTCCGAGGATCTTGCGGGACTCGTTGCGCAGCTTCTGGTCCTCGTCGGTCTCGCCGCTGCCGTCGTCGACGAGGGAGCCGGCCAGCGGCAGCACGTTGAACGCGATGGGCGCGACGTACTTGTCCGGGGCCGGGAAGTCGACGGCGCTGCCGTCGTGCACCAGCTTCTCGGCGTCGCCGATGACGGCGCGCGCCTGGCCGAGCAGTTCGTCGACGCCGGCGATGCCGCTGCCGGAGACGGCCTGGTAGCTCGAGACGATCAGCCGCTGCAGTCCGGCCTCGTCGTGCAGGACCTTGAGCACCGGCATCGCGGCCATGGTGGTGCAGTTCGGGTTGGCGATGATGCCCTTGGGCGGGTTCTTCGCCTCCTGCGGGTTCACCTCGCTCACGACGAGGGGAACCTCGGGATCCTTGCGCCAGGCCGAGGAGTTGTCGACGACGGTCGCGCCGGCGGCGGCGAACCGCGGCGCCTGCGCGCGCGAGAGGGTCGCTCCGGCCGAGAACAGGGCGATGTCGATGCCCTTCAGATCCTCGTCGGAGGTCGCGGCTGCGTCCTCCACGACGATCTCCTCGCCGCGGAACGGCAGCTTCTTGCCGGCCGAGCGGGCCGATGCGAAGAACCGCACCCGGTCGGCGGGGAAGTTGCGCTCTTCGAGCAGGGTGCGCATGACGATGCCGACCTGTCCGGTGGCACCGACGACAGCGAGAGTGGTCACAGCGATTACCGTCCCGTTCCGGCGTGGACGACGGCTTCTTCCTCGCCGCCGAGTTCGAACGCGGCGTGCAGGGCGCGCACCGCGTCGTCGAGTTCCGTGTCGTCGACGAGGACCGAGATACGGATCTCCGACGTGGAGATGAGGTCGATGTTGATGCCCGCACCCGCGAGGGCCTCGCAGAACTTCGCCGTGACGCCCGGGTGGCTCTTCATGCCGGCGCCGACGAGCGAGACCTTGCCGATGTGGTCGTCGAACAGCACCTGGGTGAAGCCGATCTCCTCCTGCTGCTTGCTCAGCAGCTCCACGGCGCGCGGGCCATCGCCCTTGGGCAGGGTGAAGGTGATGTCGGTCTTGCCCGTCTCCACCTTGGAGATGTTCTGCAACACCATGTCGATGTTGATCTCGGCGTCGGCGACGGCGCGGAACACCTTCGCGGCGTAACCGGGGGTATCGGGCAGGCCGACGACGGTGACCTTGGCCTCGCCGCGATCGTGCGCGACGCCGGTGATCAGAGCCTCTTCCACGGGGATGTCCTCCATCGATCCGGACACGATGGTGCCGGGCTTGGTGGTGTACGACGAACGAACGTGCACGGGCACGTTGTAGCGGCGGGCGTACTCGACGCAGCGCAGCATGAGCACCTTCGCGCCGCACGCCGCGAGCTCGAGCATCTCCTCGAAGGAGACCTTCTCGAGCCGCTGCGCGTCCTTGACGATGCGCGGGTCGGCGGTGAAGACGCCGTCGACGTCGGTGTAGATCTCGCAGACATCGGCGTTCAGCGCCGCGGCCAGGGCGACGGCGGTCGTGTCGGAGCCGCCGCGGCCGAGGGTGGTGATGTCCTTGCTGTCCTGGCTCACGCCCTGGAAGCCGGCGACGAGGACGATGCTGCCCTCGTCCAGCGCGGCCCGGACGCGGCCGGGGGTGACGTCGATGATCTTCGCGTTGCCGTGGCTGCTCGTGGTGATCACGCCGGCCTGCGAGCCGGTGAACGACCGTGCCTCGGCGCCGAGCGAGTGGATCGCCATCGCGACCAGGGCGTTGGAGATCCGCTCACCGGAGGTGAGGAGCATGTCCATCTCCCGCGCCGGCGGCGCCGGGCACACCTGCTGGGCGAGGTCGAGCAGCTCGTCGGTGGTGTCGCCCATCGCCGAGACCACGACGACGACGTCGTTGCCCGCCTTCTTGGTCTCGACGATCCGTTCAGCGACGCGCCGGATCCGCTCGGCCGTCGCGACCGAGGATCCTCCGTACTTCTGGACGACGAGTGCCACGCTGGCGAACCTCCGGGGTCTTGGGTGCAAGTCCAGGGGATCAGCTTACCGATGCGGCCTGGAGGGACGGGGCTCGACCTGCCCCGGCACCCGGCAGCCGTCCGCTACCGGCCTGCGGCGAGGGCCGGAACCGTCGGGCGTGACAGCGGTCTCGGGTGGTGACAGCATCTCCGGCGTGAGCATCGGCAGACGCCTGCAGGTCCGAGCGGTGGACGAACGTTCCTCCGCCTCCCCCATCGAGTTGTTCTTCGATCTCGTGTTCGTCTTCGCCCTGACCCGGGTCACCGACCTCATGGCGGTGGACACCAGCGGCGTCGACGTGCTGCGCGCCGCCCTCGTCATGGCGGTGCTGTGGTGGGTGTGGGTCGGCTACTCGTGGCTGGGCAATCTCGCCCGCGCCGACGAGGGCCTCATGCGAGTGGTGATGTTCGCCGCGATGGGGGCCGTGTTCGTCGTCGCCCTGACGATTCCCGAGGCGTTCGACGACATGCCGGGTGGCCTCGACGGACCGGTGATCTTCGCGGTCGGCTACTTCACCGTGCGCCTGATCCACCTGTCGACGTTCCTCGTCCTGAGCCGGGACGATCCGCAGCTGCGGCGGCAGGTGCTCCGATTCCTTCCGAGCATGCTGGCGGGAACGGCGTTCCTGCTGATCGCCTCGCAGCTGTCCGGACCCGCGCAGACGGTGCTGTGGATCCTCGCCCTGGCGGGCGACTACCTCGGCACCCTGGCCGGGGGCACCGGGTGGCGGCTCCGCTCGGTGAGCCACTTCGCGGAGCGGCACGGACTCATGGTGATCGTCGCCCTCGGTGAGTCGATCGTCTCGATCGGGATCGGCGTCGCGGCGCTGCCGATCTCCTGGGCGATCATCGTCGCGTCACTGCTGGGTCTGTCCGTCTCGGCGCTGCTGTGGTGGGCGTATTTCGACGTCACGTCCCTGGCCGTCGAGAAAGCCTTCGACGCGGCGACCGGGACCCGGCTGATCCGGATCGCCCAGCGTTGCTACAGCTACGCCCACCTGCCGATGGTGATCGGAATCGTCATGCTCTCGCTGGGCCTGAAGAAGATCCTCGCCTACGTCGGGGACGGGAACCATCATCGGCTCACCGATCCCCTCCAGGGCTGGCCGCTGGTCGGCCTGTACGGCGGGGCCGCGCTCTATCTCCTCGCCCTGGTGTTCTTCCGCGCCTACGCGACCGGTCGCGTCGAGGTTCCCCGGGCGACGACGGCGGTCGTCCTGCTCGCACTCCTTCCCGTGGTGGGGCACGTCCCGGCGCTGGCGACCCTCGGCATCCTGGTGGCGGTGCTGCTCGTCCTCATCGGGTACGAGACCGTCCGTTACGCCGAGCCGCGCGAGACGATCCGTCACGGGGGCTGAGACCGGACGGGCGGCTCATCCCGCGACGGTCGTGCGCAGCAGCATGACGTTGTAGTCGCTCCAGCGGGACGCGACGAAATACAGGTCGTTGCCGCTGGACCACGGATGGATGTACGGCGCGTACAGGCCGCCGATCTGGGCGCCGGTGACGACCGCCCGCGGCGCGCTCCACGGGCCTTCCGGGCGCGCGCTCGTGCGCATCTCGATCTGCCCGCGTTCCTCGTTGCCGTAGAGGAGGACGAAGGTGCTGCCGGTCCAGTGCACCGACATCTCGCCGACCGGGGCGTCGACGACGGGGACCGCCGCATCGATCCCGCCGAGGATCCAGTGGGTGCCGGTCCAGAACTCGTAGGCGGTGAGGTCGCGGATCTCCGCCTCGGGCACGCGCGAGACGTAGGCCGGACCGAAGCGCCCGTCGGGCGTGCCGAAGTCGTAGACGTAGCCCTCGTGCTTCACGTACGCGTGCTGTTGGAAGTTGCTGTTGCCCGTCGCCAGTTGCTGGACGCCGGGGACCTCGACGGGGGTGTTCACTCGCGCGGTGGCCGGGTCGACGGTCCATGTCTCACCGTTGTCGGTCGAGTACGCGACGGCCGAGGCGTTGGTCCACCATTCGCCCGGTTCACCCCAGGCGCGCACCGACATGAAGTTGATGTACTGCGTGCCGCCGACCGAGATGCCGGCGGTGGGCACGACGGTGGTCTCGACCCCGTCGATGCCGACGCTGCCGAGGACCTCGCGGGCGAAGTTCGGGTCGGAGGAGAGCACCGGCGCCCCGGAGTAGCGATCCCCGGGTCGGGGGTCGGGCACGGCGATGCCGTCCGACAGCTCGGTGTCGCCGCTGCGCATGAGGATGTTGCGGCGCCATTCGTCGCCCTCGACCGAGCAGTCGCCGAAGGTGTCTCCGAAGGCCGCGAGCACCTGCCGGCCTGGGCCGGTCCCGCCGTTGTCCCACATGATTCCCAGGTCGGTGCCCGAGACGGAGAAGCGGGTGTCGGTCCGGTTCGGGCTGCGCGGTCCCGTGACCCAGGCGACGGTGCGGGTGGGCCCGGAGGTGATCGTCGGCAGCGGTCCCTGCGGCGTCCCGGCACCGGGGTTGCTGCTGCCGAAGCCGCTGCTTCCGGACCCGGAGCCCCCGCACGGTTCCGCTTGAGCGGTGGCGGCAAACGGCACCGCGCAGCCGAGCGCGAGCAGCAGCGCCGAGGAGAACGTCGTCGCCGACCGGACCGCCCTCATGAGCTCTCCTCCCGGCCGGGTGACCGAAACGCGTCTTCCCTGATACTCCTGTGACCAATGGTGTCTGCGTGACAAATGAGGTCAACGTATTGGATCGGCGGGGCTCGCGACAGCGCCCTCCGTATCGATCGGGTCACGTTCGTACGGCCTGCTCCGCCCGGCCCCGGCAGCGAAATCCCCGCATCCCGGGTGGGCTCCGGCGGGGGCGAGCGAGTACACTGCCTGGCATGCAGCGCGCGCTTCTCCTCGGCCGCCGCGGCGGGATCTGACCAGACCGGCTTCCCGTCGCGGGGTGTGGTCGCGCCGGTCGTATCCTCATCCGGACTCACCGGTCCCCTTTTTTTGGAGTTACGTCATGTCACCCGCCGACGCATTCACCTCCGGCTCGCGCACTATCACGCCGCCGAGCAAGCCCGCCCCCGCCGATCAGCCGGCGTGGAACACGCAGAAGAACTCCTCGATGCCGACCTACCGGTACCGGCCGTTCGCCGAGGAGGTCGAGCCGGTCACGCTGCCGGACCGCACCTGGCCGGACAAGGTCATCGACCGGGCCCCCGCCTGGTGCGCCGTGGACCTGCGTGACGGCAACCAGGCGCTCATCGACCCCATGAGCCCCGCCCGCAAGCGGCGCATGTTCGACCTGCTGGTACGCATGGGCTACAAGGAGATCGAGGTCGGCTTCCCGTCGGCGAGCCAGACCGATTTCGACTTCGTCCGAGAGATCATCGAGGACAACGCGATTCCCGACGACGTCACCATCCAGGTCCTGACGCAGGCCCGCCCCGAGCTGATCAAGCGCACCTTCGAGGCGTGCGCCGGGGCCCACACGGCCATCGTCCACTTCTACAACTCGACGTCGATCCTGCAGCGCCGCGTCGTGTTCAAGGCGGACAAGGACACGGTCAAGAAGATCGCCACCGACGCGGCCGAACTGGTACTCGAGGAGGCGAAGAACCACCCCGACACGAACTGGCGGTGGGAGTACTCCCCCGAGTCGTACACCGGCACGGAACTGTCGTACGCCAAGGAGGTGTGCGACGCGGTCGTCGACACCCTGGGCGCGACCCCCGAGAACCCCGTGATCATCAACCTGCCGGCGACGGTCGAGATGGCCACGCCGAACGTGTACGCCGACTCGATCGAGTGGATGCACCGCAACCTGGCCAAGCGCGACTCGATCATCCTGTCGCTGCACCCGCACAACGACCGCGGCACCGGCGTCGCGGCGGCCGAACTGGGCTACCAGGCCGGCGCCGACCGCATCGAGGGCTGCCTGTTCGGCAACGGCGAGCGCACCGGCAACGTGTGCCTGGTCACCCTCGGCCTGAACATGTTCAGCCGCGGCGTGGACCCGCAGATCGACTTCTCCAACATCGACGAGATCCGCCGCACCGTCGAGTACTGCAACCAGCTGCCCGTGCCCGAGCGGCACCCCTACGGCGGCGACCTGGTGTACACGGCCTTCTCGGGCAGCCACCAGGACGCCATCAACAAGGGCATGGACATGATGAAGGCCGACGCCGACGCGGCGGGCACCGACGTCGACGACCTGACCTGGGCGGTTCCGTACCTGCCGATCGACCCGAAGGACGTCGGCCGCAGCTACGAGGCCGTGATCCGGGTGAACTCGCAGTCCGGCAAGGGCGGCGTGGCGTACATCATGAAGCACGACCACGGCCTGAACCTGCCGCGGCGGCTGCAGATCGAGTTCTCGCAGGCGGTGCAGCGCGTCACCGACGGTGAGGGCGGCGAGGTCAGCCCCAAGGAGATGTGGGACATCTTCCACGAGGAGTACCTGACCCCGATCACCCCGCTCGAGCGGATCCGGCAGAAGGTCGCCGCGGCCGAGACCGACGACGGCACCGACACCGTCACCGCGGTCGTGAAGTATCACGGCAAGGAACAGGAGATCACCGGGTCCGGCAACGGCCCGCTCGCCGCCTTCGTCGACGCCCTGGAGACCCTGGGCTACCAGGTGGCGGTCCGCGGCTACGCCGAGCACGCCATGTCGGCCGGTGACGACGCCCTCGCGGCCGCGTACGTCGAGGCGGACGTGACCCGGCCCGACGGGGTCTCGGCCCTGGTCTGGGGTGTCGGAATCGCGCCGTCCATCACGACGGCGTCGCTGCGCGCGGTGGTCTCGGCGGTGAACCGGGCCCACTGAGCCCTCCGGTCCCGCGAACACCGCGGCAAACGGCGCGAATTCGGACGAACGCGGCGGTACTCTTTCGCAGGAGTGCCGCCGCGTGTCCGTTTGTCGGCCGGGCGAATCTCGGTTCGGATCCGTCTCCGCACGTGCCCCACGAAAGGGAGCGTCACATGGATTTCTGGGACATCATCTGGTTCATCATCGTCAGCTTCGCGTTCATCGCGTACCTGATGGTGCTCTTCTCCATCATCGGGGACCTGTTCCGCAACCACCAGCAGTCCGGCTGGATCAAGGCGATCTGGATCGTCTTCCTGATCTTCCTGCCGTTCCTGACCGCCCTGATCTATCTGATCGTCAACGGCAAGGGCATGGCCGAGCGCTCCGCGCGGGAGTACGCCCAGGTCAAGCAGGCCCAGGACAGTTACATCCGCGAGGTCGCCGGCAAGTCGCCCGCCGAGCACATCGCCGACGCCAAGGCCCTGCTCGACGCGGGCACCATCACCGAGGCCGAATACCAGGCCCTCAAGGCCAAGGCGCTGGCCTGACGCCGCCCCCGGGGGGATCACGACGATGACGTCCGATCCGGTTCGGGTCCGCCGCGACGGGCCCGTCACCACCATCGGGATCAACCGTCCCGAGGTCCGCAACGCGGTCGACCGGGAGACGGCGCAGGCGCTCGCCGACGCCTTCCGCGCCTTCGACGCCGACGACGAGGCGGCGGTCGCCGTCCTGCACGGCGAGGGAGGCACCTTCTGCTCCGGCGCCGACCTGAAGGCGATCAGTGAGGGACGCGCAAACCGGGTCGCCCCGGACGGTGACGGGCCGATGGGCGTGTCGCGGATGCGGCTGTCCAAGCCCGTCATCGCCGCGATTTCGGGCCTCGCCGTCGCGGGCGGGCTCGAGCTGGCGCTGTGGGCCGATCTGCGCGTCGCCGAGGAGGGGGCGGTGCTGGGCGTGTTCTGCCGCCGCTGGGGCGTGCCGCTGATCGACGGCGGCACGGTGCGGTTGCCGCGGCTCATCGGCGAGAGCCGCGCGATGGATCTCGTCCTGACCGGCCGTCCCGTCGAAGCCGACGAGGCGCTGCGCATCGGGCTGGTCAACCGGCTCGTGCCCGCCGGGCAGGCGCTCGCCGCGGCCCGCACGCTCGCCGCCGAGATCGCCGCCTTCCCCCAGACCTGCCTGCGCCGGGATCGTCTCTCCCTGCTCGAACAGCACGGTCTCGACGAGGACCAGGCGTTGCTCAACGAGTTCCGGCACGGCACGGTCTCCCTCGCCCACGACACGCTCGAGGGCGCCTCCCGGTTCGCCGCCGGCGCCGGGCGGCACGGCAGCTTCGGCGAATCCGGCAGCTAGCCGGAGCCGTCCCACACCACATGGCCGTCGGCCCGCACGCGGGCTCCGGGGGCCGCCTCGTGCGCGACGAGGCGGCCGTCGTGCATGAGGTGTTCGACGTCGCGGCCGAAACGCAACACGACGATGTCCGCGACGAGGCGGCGGTGGCAGCGCCACCACACGCTCTCGCTGCACATCATCGCGGTCCGGCGCCGCGCGGACTCCACGAGCAGGCCGTCGAGCGCGTCGGCGAACTCCTCGGTGCGCGTGTGGGCGGCGTAGGCAGCGAACTGCTCGACCCGCCACCACGAATCCTCGGGCGCCGT
>NZ_PCZU01000261.1:0-26290 GCF_002887785.1 Rhodococcus sp. ENV425 | reverse complement strand
GCTCGAGCCGATAGCCGATGCCGGCATCGGTCAGCCATTCCGTCATCGCGTCGCCGGCGAGGTCCGGGTTGCGCCGGCTGCCCGGGAAGCGCCGGACGTCGACGAGCGACTCCACGCCGGCGGATCGCAGCAGCTCGGTCAGCTGCGCCCGGTCCAGCCGTCCGTGACCCACGGAGAGCAACACCTCGATGATCCTTCCCTCAGATCGGTTCTCTCCGGCATACCACCGACGGCTACCGCAGGCTCGTCCCCACGCCTGCAGCCGACGTGTGCCGGCATCCACCCGGCGACGCGATCGGCAGCTCCTCGAACCGGCCGTCCGGGAAGCGCAGGTGCACGTGCACCGCACCGGCGACCACCCCCAGCGGCTCGCGACCCAGCAGGCGCGCGAGCACGTACGTCGCGCTCAGGCTGGTCACGTCGCGGATCACGCCCAGCGGCAGCAGCGAGCCCGTCTCGGCGAGCACCTCGCGCTCGCCCGCGCGCAACACCAGCCGCAGGCCCGGCGCGACGCCCTGGACGGCGAGCGAGACCGCGACGTTGTCCCGGTCGTCGGAGCCGACCGCGGCGAGCGCCGCCGCGCGATGCACCCCGACGCGTTCGAGCAGCCGCCGGTCGCCGCCGTCGCCGACCACGGCGGGGATGTTCAGGTCGCGCACGAGCCGCAGGTTGCGGGCATTGGTGTCCCGCTCGACGCCCACCACCGGGATGCCGAGGTCCCGCAGCTCCCGGCACAGCCGCAGGCCCACCTGCCCGAGGCCCACCACGATCACGTGCCCGGAGCGGGGCAGCGACCGGGGGCCGAGCAGCGCGGTCAGGCGGGGGCCCAGCAGCCGGTCCACCACCCCGGCGGTGAACATGGCGGTGAACACGATCGTCGCCAGCATCGCGGTCGACGCGATCGCGGCGTACGCCTCGTTGCCGTGCGGATCGGCCGCCGGGCCCACCGTCGTGACCACGCGGACCGCCTCGTGGAACGCGTCGATCGCCCCCTTGCCCTCCCCGAAGGTCAGCCAGGCCCAGTCGCCGAACAGCACCGCCGCCAGGCCGAGCAGCCCGGCCAGCAGGATGCGGGTGCCGGTCTCGTGGGTGCGCAGCACCGCGGTGAGCTGCCCGGCCCACCGCTGCCACACCATCCGTCGCGGTACCGCGACGGGCACCTCGTCGAGCACGTCGCCGGCCACGCGGATGCCGCGCGGTTCGCGGGTGGAGGTCACGGCCAGCAGGTCGGGTGCCACGCACGGCCCGGCCAGGGAGGCCACGGCGAGATCCGCCGGCGACGTCACGTCGCACTGCGGCAGGAACCGTGCGAGCTGATCGCCGATCGTGCGGTCGAAGATCGTCGCGACCATCGGTGCGTCCGGCTGCAGGTGCGCCGCGGCGAGCGCATACCGCAGCGCGACCACGTCGTCCTGCAGGAGCACCGCGATCCCGGCGACCGGCGGCCGGTCCAGGAGGGCCCGCAGCTCCTCGTCGTCGGGCCGGGGCGCGTGCCGCACCGCGCAGCCGAGGTCGACGAGCGAGGCGCAGACCCGGCGCGCGACGGTGGTGTCGCCCACCACGACGTACGTCCCGGTGTTCCCGCCGGTTGTATCCGCCTCCGCCACGGCGACCACCTCCCCGCCTCAGGGGACCACGCAACCTGCGGCGGCGCATCCGGCGGCGCGGTCGCTGTGAGCGATTCCCGCAGCGTAGCGGCGTGTGACCGTGCGGACACGGCCGCGCCGCGGCGGTGGACACGGCCGCGCCGCGGCGGTGGAGGCGCCGCTGTGGAAAACTCGCGACGTGGGTACAAGCACTCGAATCACCGGGCGCGGGCGGCTGGCGCTGCGCGCGGCGAAGGCCGCCTCGTGGGCGTCGCAGAAGGCGGGGCGCGGCAAGGGGTCGATGATCGGCGGCCTCGTCGCGCTGAAGATCGATCCGCGCCTGATGGAACAGCTCGGCCGCGGCCGTCGCACCGTCCTGGTCACCGGCACCAACGGCAAGTCCACCACCACCCGGATGACGGCGGCGGCCCTGGAGACGATGGACGCCGTCGCCACGCAGGCCGACGGGGCGAACATGGACGCCGGCATCGTCGCCGCGCTGGTCGCCCACCAGGAGGCGCCGCTCGCCGCGATCGAGGTCGACGAGCTGCACACCCCGCACGTCGCGGACGCCCTCGACCCCGAAGCGATCGTGCTGCTCAACCTCAGCCGCGATCAGCTCGACCGCGTGGGCGAGATCAACATGATCGAACGCAAGCTGCGTGCGGGCCTCGAACGCCACCCGGACGCGGTGGTCGTCGCCAACTGCGACGACGTGCTCGTCACCTCCGTCGCCTACGACCACCCGAACGTGGTCTGGGTGGCGGCCGGTGCCGGCTGGTCGGGCGACTCGGTCAGCTGCCCCCGCACCGGTGAGCCGATCCTCTGGGAAGACGGGCGCTGGCACAGTACGGGCTCGGATTTCGCACGGCCCGAACCGGATTGGTGGGTCGACGACGAGAATCTCTACGGGCCGGACGGTCTGGTGCTGCCGATGACGCTGACCCTGCCCGGGCGCGCCAACCGCGGTAACGCCGCTCAGGCGGTGGCCGCGGCGGTCGCCCTCGGCGCCGATCCGGCCGCGGCCGTCGCGGCCGCGGGTGTCGTCGAGGAGGTCGCCGGCCGGTACAAGACCGTGCAGGTGGGTCCGCATTCGGTGCACATGCTGCTCGCGAAGAACCCGGCCGGGTGGCAGGAGGCCCTGTCGATGATCGACCCGACGGTCGACGGTCTCGTCATCGCGGTCAACGGGCAGGTGCCGGACGGGGAGGACCTGTCGTGGCTGTGGGACGTGCGGTTCGAGCACTTCGAGGGCGTGCACGTCGTGGCGTCCGGCGAGCGCGGCACCGACCTGGCCGTACGGCTGACCTACGCCGGGGTCGAGCACACGCTGGTGGCGGATCCGATCCGGGCCATCGCGTCGTGCCCGCCGGGACGGGTCGAGGTCCTGGCCAACTACACCGCGTTCCGGGATCTGAACACCGCCCTGGCGAAGGGAGCCGCGCATGTCTGAGTCCACCGTGCGGATCGGGCTCGTGCTGCCCGACGTGATGGGCACCTACGGCGACGGCGGCAACGCGCTGGTCCTGCGGCAGCGCCTGCGGATGCGCGGGCAGGACGCCGAGGTCGTGTCGATCAACCTGACGGACCCGGTGCCCGAGTCCCTGGACCTGTACACCCTCGGCGGGGCCGAGGACTCGGCGCAGCGCCTCGCCACTCGGCACCTGCAGCACCATCCGGGCCTGCAACGGGCGGTCGAACGCGGGGCGCCGGTGCTGGCGATCTGCGCGGCGATCCAGGTGCTCGGCAACTGGTACCAGACGTCGGCGGGCGAGCGCGTCGACGGCGTCGGCCTGCTCGACGTGACCACCGCTCCGCAGCAGACCCGGGCCATCGGCGAGGTGGTCACCACTCCCCTCGTCGAGGGCCTGCGCCTGCCGCTGACCGGATTCGAGAACCACCGCGGCGGAACGACTCTCGGCCCCGCCGCCCGCGCACTGGGCCGGGTCACCCGGGGCGTCGGCAACGGCGTTGGCGACGGCGCCGAAGGGGTCGTCCAGGGCTCGGTGGTCGGCACGTACATGCACGGCCCGGTGCTGGCCCGCAATCCCGAGCTGGCGGACCTGCTGCTGACCCGCGCGCTCGGTGTGGACTCGCTGCCGCCGCTGGACCTGCCGGAGGTCGAGCAGCTGCGCCGCGAGCGGCTCGCCTGACCCGCCGCTCGGACGAGACCACCCCCGGACAGGGGTTCGGCCCGGGAATCGCTTTCGCAACCTCCGGGCCGGATCTCTGCTTCACGAGCCTCTGTCGTCCTCGGACGTCTGCTCGATTCGCACTACTGATGTTACCTGCATCACACCCCGATGGCAAGGGGTGGGATCCGGGGTTCAGCTACTCCCCTTGATCTCGCGGCGATGCTGGTCGACGACGGTGCGGGCCAGCTCCGCAACCTTGACGTTGACCTGCTGCGACGTCCGGCGGAGGAGATCGAACGCCTCGTCGTCGGAGATCTTGTTCAGCGCCATGAGGAGCCCGATCGCCTTGCCGATCTCCCGATTGCTCTCGATGCCGTTGCGGAGCGAGGCGACGTCCTCGCCGCGGGAGACGGCGGCGACGCAGACGGCCGCGAAGGCGGCCAGGACGGTGCCGTTCGCGGCGGCCGCGAGGTCGAAGGCCCCAGGCGTGTCGGAGAACAGGTTCAGCGACCCGACCTTGCGGTCGTCGACCCGCAACCGGAATCCCATCGCCCCCCGCACGGGCGTCTGCTTCACGACGCCGGGAGCCAGGTGCGGCCACTGCTCGGAGACGCTCAGGTCCGGCTCGATCTGGGCGGCCTCCTCCTCGATCGCATCCAGGCACGGCCCCTCGCCGGTGGCGCGCTCGAGGTCGTCGACGTGCCGCGCGACGGCGTCGGAGGCGCCGACGGTGACGTACGCCCTGCCTTCCCGCAGCATGAGGCTCGCATGGTCGCAGCCGGGAACCAGCATCGTGGCGGCCACGCAGATCGCCGCGTACGCCTCCGAGGGCTCGGCGCCGCCATAGACGATCTCGGCCAGTGCGGCGAACACCGTCGCCGGATCAGCCGCGGACTGTCCGTTCTGCATGAGCGCTCCTCGACCTCTTCGCCGCGCCCTTCCGTGCGGGGCGTCGGATCGCCATTCAACCAGAGACGCCGGAACACCCCCCTATTCGCCCGGACGGCGAATTCGCTTCCTACATGCGAATTCGGGGCGGTCCGGCGGTGCCGCGGCACGAGTTGGACATCCGTTCGAGTGGCGCCGGTCGCTGTGATGCGGTACAACACATCGGCATTGGTTTTGTGAACCAAGTCACGATTTGTTTGCAGGGGGATAAACCGAATATGACAGGCACGGCAACGCGCCGCCACACAGCACACGACGAGGACGCCCGGAGCACCCCGTTGGTGCTCACGTCCACCACCGGCGCATCGACGTCGGGGTGGCGCTCCGCCCTCGGGCACGCACTCGGCACCGCCGTCTCCGTCAGCGCCGCGGCCCTCATGGTCACCGGCCTGACGGCGATCGGCACCACCACCACCGTCACTGGTCTCGTGTCCTTCCTCCGGACGAACTGATCGTCCCGGTTGACCGAGCCCCGTCCATTCCGACACCACAGACAGGAACAACACCACAGATGCACACCTCCGCTGTCGCCGCGGCCCGTCGCTCCATGAGCACCGAGGAGATCAAGGCCCGCATCGAGGCCATGTTCGCGGAACACGACCAGCAGGAGCACCCGACGGCCGACTGACCCTCGGCAACTCGGGCCACACGTCGAGAGGAGAACCGAAATGAACGCGAACGTGGTCCAGCTACTGCTACTGCTCGGTGCCGCACTGGGCGGCACCGCGGCCTTCAAGGCCTACCTGGTGCGATCGGATTCCGAGCATCCGCACCTGTCCGACGACCTGGGCCCCCGGCCCCGGTACTGACGAGACGGCACCCGCCCGGGAGACTCCTCTCCCGGGCGGGTCTTCTCAGCCCGGGCCCGGACGGCCCGGCCCTCGGAGCACCGTGCGGGCCAGTCCCGACACGTCGCGCCACGGTCCGTGCAGAACCGGCAGTATCTCCGCCGGCAACCGGGTCAGCTGCCGGCGGGTCGCCGTCACCGGGGTGAGCAGCCAATCGGCGGTGTCCACGATCCGTTCGATCTTCCGGAGAGTGAGGTCCACCCGGTCGATCGACGCGCCGAGCCGGTCCACCGCCACGGCGAAGTCCCCGAGCTGCTCGTCGAACCGCCCCAGCACCCGGTCGAAGTTCGCGAGCGAGACGCCGATCCCGTCGGCCACGCCCTCGACCCGGGCGATCGTCACGTCCGCGTTGAGCGCGGCCTGTGTCAGCCTCCTGATCCGTCCCGACGTACCGTCGCCGGGTCCGGTCAGGTCCGCCATGTCACCGCGCCGCGCCATGTCACCGCGCCGCGCCATGTCACCGCCCCGCGGCATGTCACCGCCCCGCACGCCGTCATTTCGCATCCGCTCCCTGCAGCAGCCACCGGTCGTCCACTCGAGCGAGGGTGATCAGGAACCGCGTCGCGTCGACCCGCCCGTCCGGCACCGCGACGTTCTTCACGTCCTGGTCGAGGAACACGAGCACCGTCGCGCGATCCGCGTCCAGTGTCTCGACCGCGGCGTGCGACACGGTCGCGACGGACACGCCCTGCCCGTTCTCGACGAGCCCGCGCAGGTCCCCCGCCACCGAGCGGTACTTCTCGGCGAACTCCCCGGTGGAGACGTCGGTGACCGCGGCCAGCGCATCGTCGAAATGCTGGTAGTCGTAGGTGCCGAGGGCGATCGCGTACTCCCGCGCCCGGTCCAGCGCGTCGGCGCGCAGGCCCTCGGCCTGCTCGGCCTGCCACCACCGGAATCCGCAGAAGCCGGCGGCTGCGGCGAGCAGCACGATCAGTGCGGGCGTCAGCCATCGCCGCACCCGGGAGCGCGGGGCCGGCGGATCCGGCGGCGCGGTCGCGGGGGTGTCGTCGACAGTGTGGTCCGTGGTCGGCATCAGTTACCCAGTCCTTCCAACAGCTTCTGCCAGTACTGCAGAACCTCGACTCCGGTCGGGACGAGCAGCGGGTCCTGCGCCATGTCCGGCCCGGTCACCCTTCCCGGGGTGCTCTGGTGTTGCAGTCCGAGGTCGTCGGGCCGCGGCGCGACGCGGGCGCCGCGCTGGGCGAGGTCTTCGCCCGGCGGGCAGTAGAGCGACAGGTTCGGCGTGCGGGGGCTTTCGTCGCCGACCGTGCGGCGCTGTGTGTCGTAGTAGCAGACCGGACCCTGCGTGGCGACGAGCGAGAAGTCGCCGCGGTCGCCCTTGACCACCGAGGTCAGATCGCCGAGTGCCGCAGGGATCGAGTCGAGGCCGGCCGCCAGCGCCGGGGTCCGCGGGGCGAGCACGTCGCCCACGGTCACCAGGTTCGTCAGCAGCAGCCCGTAGTCGTCGCGGGTCTCGGCGAACAGCTCCTCCGTCTTCGCCAGCGCGTCCGGCGACCGGTCCAGCAGGTACACGAGCGCGTCCCGGCTGCCCACGAGCTGGTCGGAGACGTCCCGGACGGCGCGCATCGCACCCGGGAAGGTGCCGGCGTCCTCGGCGAGCGTGTTCACCAGATCGACACCCTGTTCGAGGAGTGCCGCCAGGGCCGGCGCCCGTTCGGATGCCATCGTGGAGAGGGCGTCGGCGTTCTCGATCATCGACTGCAGGTCCGCTCCGGTCCCGGCGAGGGCGGTGCCCCACGTCTCGCCGAGCGTGGCGACGGACTGCGGATCGATGCTCTCGACCAGTGCGCTCATCCGCACGAGCAGCTGATCGAGGCGCAGTCCCTGCTCGTCCGCCGGGACCTCGACGGTGTGGCCGTCCGTCAGATAGGGGCCGTCGGCGGTCTGCGGTTCGATGTCGAGGGTGAGGATGCCGATCGCGGTCGCGGTGGCGATCCGTCCGGTGCTGCCCACCGGGATGCGGGTGTCCGGATCCAGCACGAGCACCGCCGTCGAGCCGCGACCGCCGTCGTCGATCGTCACCGATTCGATCTCCCCTACCGCGACCCCGCGGTAGGTCACCGTCGTTCCGGGGCCGATACCGCGGGCATCGACCAGGTGCGCTCGCACCTCGATGCCGCCACCGAAGCTCTGCGGGCCCAGGACGTAACGGACGCCGAAGGCGGTGGCCAGCAGGCCTACCACAACGAACAGTGAAACCTGCACCAGCACTGGGCGTTTCATCGAACACCGCTCCGAAGCAGGTCCGGCAGCCCCGCCGGGACGGTGACCGGCGGCGACTCGCCGAGCATCGTCACCGGAACGCCGCCGGTGAGCAGCATGTCGACCGCTCCCGGCACGTCCAGGGCGCCGTCGAACAACAGGTAGTCGCCGTGCACGGACCGCGCGAAGCCGTCCATGAAGGCGTTCATGTTGGTCAGCGCAGACCCCACGGTGTTGTTGAAGTCCCTTATCCCGGACAGTATTTCGTCCAGGTCGTCGACCGCTCCGCCGATCCGGCCGGAGTCCGCCAGCACCGTGTCCAGCGAGGTGAGCACCGACGAGGTGCTCGAGACCAGCGACCGGAGGTCCTGCTCCTGAGCGGCGAGCAGGTCCACGACCTCCGCGCTGCTCGCCAGACCGTCGTCGATCAGCTGTTGCTGCTGCGCCAGCCGCGCGGCCACCGCGTCGGTGGCCCGCAGCGCCCGCGAGATGTCGTCGCCGTTCTCGGCGGCCAGCGCCATCGTCCGGTCCGTCCGCTCGAGCAGTTCCCGAACGGTCTGCCCCCGGCCGCCGAAGGCGGCGTTCAGCTCGGTGGTGATCGTGCGCAGCTGGTCCAGACCGCTGCCGTTGATCACCTGTCCGAGCATCGCGAACGTGGCCTCGAGTTCCGGCCCCATCTCCGTCCGGTCGATGACGTCGCCGTCGGCGAGCAACTCCGGCGACGGCTGCTCCGGCAGATCGATCTGGACGAACGGGTTGCCCAGCGCGGACGGGAGCCGCACGGAGGCACCGACGTTCGACGGAAGCGCGGCCCATTCACTCAAACTCAGTTCGAGGAAGGCCCGGTGCCCGTCCGTCGAGATCCCGTGGACCCGGCCGACCACAGCCTGACCTGCCCGCACCTCGGTGCCGGGATCGATCCGATCGGCTCCGTCGAACACGGCGATCACGCGGTAGGTCTCGCCGGCGCCGCTGCGTCCCGTCGGCAACTGATGCAGACCCAGTCCGCAGCCGGTCACCGAGACCGCCACCGCGGTCAGCGCAGCGACGAATCCTGTTCTCCCCCAACGGCTCACCGGACGCCTCCCTCGTTCAGCGCCCGGTCGAGCGACTCCGGCACGAGGTCCTGGAACGGATCGGACAGGTCGAAGGGAACGGTGATCGGGTTGGTGAAGCCGGCGCCCGTGCACAGGGGAAGGCGCTCGCGCTCGCAGAGTTCCCTCGCGCGGGGAAACTGGCCGACCTGGGTGGAGATGTTCAGGCGGATACGCGCGGTGGTGTCGGCGCCGATCGTGTTGTCGATGTTCTGCATCGCCAGCGGCAGCACGTCCATGAACTCGGCGAAGTCGACCTCGTGCTGTGCGAACTGCCCGGTGAGGACCTGGGCGTTCGAGACGACGGCGGCGATGTCCTCGCCGCGGGAGCCGAGCAGGACGTCGAGCCGATCGAGGATGGTCGTCAGCTGACCGATCGGCCCGGCGACGTCGAGGTTCTGTCGTTGCATCTCGGCGCCGAGTTCGGACAGCCCCCCGGCGAGCTCGGACAGGGAGCCCTGCCGGGCGTCGACGGCGGCAACCGCGACGCCGAGGTCGTCGACGAGGGCACCGATGTCCTCGGACCGGGCACCGAGCACCGAGCCGGCCGCCCCGAGCGCGCGCAACGCCCGGTTGATCTCCGGCCCGAGACCTGCGGTGGCGCCGGCGGCGAGGTCGAGGGTGGATCCGAGCGACCCGGATTCCGGTCCCAGCGCCGCGGCGATCGTATCGACGCTCTCGAGCAGTTCGTCCCAGTTGATCGGCGCGTGACTGCGTTCGGGCGGAATGACATCGTCGCCCTCGAACCGCGGTCCGGCGGTGTACACCGGGCTCAGTTCCACGAACCGGTCGCTGATGATCGACGGGTTCATCACGAACGCCGACACGTCGGCCGGCAGCGTGATGTCGTCGGGGATCCGCATCGTCACCTCGACCACCGTTCCGGCCGGTTCCACGGCTTCGACGGTGCCGACGGGCAGGCCGAGGACCGCGACCTTGCTCCCCGGGTAGATGCCTCCGACGGACGCGAACTCGGCGGTCACGGTGCGGGTGCGGTCGGTCCCGACGAACACGTACCAGGCAGCGGCAGCACACAGCGCCGCGACGACGACGATCCCGATGCCGCGCAGCAGCCGGGTCTTCCGCGTGGTTCCGACGGTGGTCACCGGCAACCCTCCATCACTCCGAGGGCACACAGCAGGTTGTCCGGGATCGGCCCGGCCGGGGCGTGGACGTCGACCCAGTTGCCGTTGCCCGAGGCGTCGGCCGCGGCGCGCAGGGCGGGCGGAAGCCGGGTCATCAGCACGTCGATCTGCTCGGCGTTGCGGTTCAGCGTGTCGGTCACCGACCGCATGTTCCCCAGCAACGCGTCCATTTCGCCGGAGTTGTCGGTCAGGAACGTCGCGGTGTGCTCGGTGAGCAGCCGCAGATCCTCGACGAGTTGCACGAGGGATTCCTTACGGGCTTCGAGGATCGACACCACGGTCGTGGCGTTCTGCACGAGCAGCTCGACGTCCCGGCTCTGGCCCGCCACGATGGACGTGAGCGACTTCGACGCCTGCAGCAGGGAGTGGATGCGGGCGTCGTTGCGGGACAGCATCTCCGCCGCGGCGGTGGCTCCGGCGAGCGCATCGGCGATCCGGCCCGGGTCGGACGGCACGGCGTCGGCCAGGGTGTGCATCATCGCCTCGAGGGCGGGCACGTCGAGTTCCCGGGCCACGTGCTGCGCCTCGGACGCGAGGTCGTCGAGGCTGTACGGAACGGAG
Source organism: Rhodococcus sp. ENV425 (assembly GCF_002887785.1). NCBI lineage: Bacteria > Bacillati > Actinomycetota > Actinomycetes > Mycobacteriales > Nocardiaceae > Rhodococcus > Rhodococcus sp. ENV425. The sequence continues at coordinate 15,750 of NZ_PCZU01000261.1, read as the reverse complement.
GTCCGCGCCAGGGGGATACGCCCGCCGGGCAGTTCTCCGGCACCGGCGGGCGTCACCGCCAGGTAGATCTTCCCGAGGATGGTCCTGAGCCGCACCTCGGCGGTCGTCCGGTCGCCGAGCGGCTGGCCGCCGTCGACGCGGAACGCCACGATCACCCGGTCCGCCGCGAGCTCGAGGCTCTCCACCCGTCCGGCGGGCACACCCGCCACATACACCGGATCGTTGGGTTGCAGACCGGCGGCGTTGGCGAATTCCGCGGTGTAGCCGTTCGTCCGGAGCAGGTACGTGGCCCGGGGCGCGGCCAGGGCGACGGTCATCACCAGGGCGACGAGGACGATGCCCACGGCCCCGACGACGAGCGGGTTGCCGGCGCGGCCGCTGCGGCCCGCGAACACGGCCCGCAGCGCGTCGCGAATCTGCTGCGCGCGCCTCATCGGCACACCTCCGAGTACGTCGAACCGAAGATGTTGGTTTCGAAATCGCCTGCCTTGATGGTGAAGTTGCACATGTAGAGGTTCAGCCAGCCGCCGTAGTCGCTGATGCGGTTGAGGCTGTCGGCCAGTTCCGGCAGCCGGCGCACCGCCTGCTCGAAGTTCTCCGTCTGCGGGATCCAGGCGTCGGTCATCACCCGCAGATCGGTGACGGACCGGTCGAGGGGCGCCATCGCGCCGGCCATGAGCACCGCCGTCGAACGCACCGCGGTGCTGCCACGGTCGACGAGCGCGGCGAGTTGCTCACCGTCCCCGGCGAGTGCGTCACCGACGACGGCCAGCCCGGAGAGCAGCCGGCTGATGTCCTCGCTGCGCCGGTCCGCCACGGCGACGAGCGTCTCGAGATTGCCGACCAGACTGTCGAAGACCTGCTCGTGGTCGGCGATGTCGCTGCTGACCGCGGCGATGTGCAGCAGCAGGGAATCGAGGGTGCCGCCCTGCCCCTGGAACGCCTCGATCACCGAGGTGGCGAGCGCATTGATCTGCGCCGGATCGATCGACTCGAACAGCGGCTCGAATCCGTTGACGAGCGCGGTGAGATCCAGGGCGGGTGCGGTCTGCTCGATCGGGATCGTCGCGCCCTCCGGCAGTACCGTGCCGGTGCTGCGCTCCGGCAGTGTCAGCGCGACGTACCGGACGCCGATCATGTCGCCGTAGTTGATGTCGGCGGTGACATCGGTGGTGAGCTCGAATTCCGAGTCGATCTCGAAATCCACCACTGCCCGCGAGGTCCCGTCGTCCCGGGGGGCGAACGTCACGTCCGAGACGCGCCCGACGCGCACGCCGGCGAGCGTGACGTCGCTGCCGGGGCTCAGCCCCTCGATGTCGGTGAACTCGGCGGCGTAGTCGCGGGTGGGCCCGGTGACGGTCCTGTCGAGGGTGTTGCCGACGACGACCGCGGCGAGGACCCCCACCGTGCAGAACGCCGCCAGGCGCAGCGCCGGCCGGAGCAGCGTGTTCACGAGACCGCCACCTCCGTGCCGCGGACCAGGGGTGCCAGCAGAACCGAGGCCGCGGTGGACGGGTCCACCTCCGTCGCCTTCGGGTCGGACGGATCCACACCGCCCGCGATCTGCTCCAGGTAGCCGAGGGTGTCGCGTTCGGTGGCGGCCGAGAGGACCGGCCGGCCGTCGACCGGGTCACTGCAGTTCGCGCCGTCGAGGCCGGGATAGCGCGGGCAGTCCGCCGCGGTATACGGCATCGGATAGGAGAAATCCACGACCGCGGTGATGTCGAACCGGCCGGTGGCGAAGACCCGCGCGCCGGCGTCGCCGAAGGTCGTGAGGTAGCGCAGGGTGTCGTCGAGGCCGGTGGTGTCCGCGGCGAACGTACCGAGCACCGGGCCGCCGTTGCGGACGACCGAGATGATCCGGTCGGTGTTCTCCGACATCAGCGCGGAGCCCTCGGCGGCCAGGCCGGCGCCGCCGCGCAGCAGCCGCGCGATGCCGTCCCGGCGCTCGAGGACGATCTCGGAGAGCGTGGCCGCGTTCTGCATCGTGCCGATCATGTCGTCCGTCGCTGCGGCCAGGGCCTCGGTCACCGCCGCCAGCTGCGGCGACGCCGCCAGGCCTGCGTCGATCCGGGGACCGAGCTGCTCGGTGAGCGCGGCGGTGCGGTCGAGGGTCCGGCCGAGGGTCTCACCGCGGCCGGCGAGCGCCTGGCTCATCGCGTCGAGCGCGCCCGGGAGCCGGTCCGGGCGCAGTTCCTGCAGCAGCTCCGTGGTGGTGTAGTACAGGCCGGCCAGTTGCACGGCCTCGGCCGAGGTGTCCGCGGTGACCTGCGCACCGTCGCGCAGGCGCGGCCCGGCGGCGGGGTCGTGGGGCGGCACCAGTTCGAGGAAGACGTCACCGAACAGGGTGCGCGGCACGATCCGCACCCGCACGGCTGCCGGGATGTTCCGGATCGCGTCCGGGTCGAGCTGCATCGTGATACGCGAGCCGGTGACGCCCGCGTCCAGGTGGGCGAGACGACCGACGTGCACGCCCTGGTACTGCACACCCGCGGCGCCGAAGATCACCCCGGCGCCGGCCGGGACGACGGCGGTGATCTCCGGATCCCTCGACAGCCCACCGGATCCGGAGACGACGAGCAGTCCGCCGGTGACGGTGAGCACCGCGACGGCGAGCGCACCGACGAAGGCCAGCGTGCCGGTGCGCAGTCCGAGCCGGCGACTGCGGCGGGGCGCCGCGGACCGGGTCCGGCCGTTCGGCGGGATGCCCGTGCCGGACGGAGTCGTCCGGTCGCGTTGGGTCGTCACGCCAGCCCCACCCCCGGCACGGTGGGCACGAGACCCCACAACGCGAAGGTCAGGACCACGTCGGTGATGCCGATGGCCAGGATGCTGGTGCGCAGTGCGCGCCCGGCGGCCCGGCCGACGCCCTCCGGGCCGCCCGTGGCGTGGTAGCCGTACGAGCAGTGCACGATGCCGACGATCACCGCGAACACGACGGCCTTGGTCAGCGAGTACCACAGGTCGGCCGGGGAGAGCGCGAGGTGGAAGTAGTAGTCGTAGGTGCCGGCCGAGTTGCCCTGGAAGGTGACGACCACGAGGCGCGTCGCGACGAACGCGGACAGCAGGCCCACCATGTAGATCGGGACCACGCACACGGCCGTGGCGATGAGCCGGGTGCTGGCCAGGAAGGGCACCGACTTCACGGCCATGGCGTCGAGGGCGTCGATCTCGTCGGAGATCCGCATGGCGCCGAGCTGCGCGGTGAAGCCGGTACCCACCTTCGCGGCCAGGGCTATGGACGCGACCACCGGCGCCAGTTCGCGGGTGTTGGCCAGAGCGGAGAGCATGCCCGACAGCGAGGTCATCCCGATCAGTTCGAGACCCCGCTGGGTTTCGACTCCGACCATCATCGCGGCGACGGCGGACATCGCGAACACGATGCCGATGGTGCCGCCCCCGGCGAGCAGGGAGGCGTAGCCGAAGCTGACCTCCCCCACGTGGTACATCACGTGCTTGAAGTAGCGGCGCAGCGCCGTGGGGACACCGGCGATCGCCTCGACCGCGAACACCACGTGCCGGCCCACCGTGGCGAACGCGCCCACGACCCCGGTCAGCGACCGATGGACGGCCCGGGCCTGTGTCACCGCCGAACAGGAGAGCATCAGTACGTCCCCACGGCCGGCACCATCACGGTGTACATCTGGGACAGAACGGTGTTGACGACGAACACCATGACGAATGCCAGCACGACCGCCTCGTTGACGGCGTCGGCCACGCCGCTGGGACCGCCCTTGGCGTGCAGGCCCTTGAACGCGGCGATGAGGGCGGAGGTGATCCCGAAGAACGCCGACTTGACCATCGCCGTCGCGAAATCCGACAACCGGCCGTATTCGCCCAGGGTGCGGAGGAATCCGCCGCCGGAGGCATCGTTGAGGTAGATCTCGTACAGATAGCAGGCGCCCACCCCGACGAGCGTGACGAGCGCGCAGAGCATCACCGACACCAGGACCGCGGCGAGCAGCCGCGGCACGACGAGGCGCTCGATGACGTTCAGCCCCATCACCTCCATCGCCTCGATCTCCTCGCGGATGGTGCGGGCGCCGAGATCGGCGCAGATCGCGGAGCCGCCCACGCCGGCCAGCATGAGGGCGCACACGAGTGCGGCCGCCTGTCCGACCACGACGAAGGCGACGATCGCGCCGGAGTAGGCGCCGGCTCCGAGCTGGCCCGCCAGGGATCCGACAGAGACCGCGATGAGCACCCCCACGGGCAGCATCAGCAGCAGGGCCGGACCGCTGCACACCTTGGCGATGAACAGCGACTGCGTGATCGTCTCGCGGAGCGAGAGGCGACGGCCGACGACGACGCGCACGGTCGTGGCGAGGGTCTCCACCGAGAACCCCACCAGCGCACCCACCTGGATCGCCAGGTCGTGCACCGGCCCCCTCGCCTTGGGCAGCTCGAACGTCACTCCCACACTCCCGTACGCGTCATCGCGGCGTCCCCCGTCCCCCGATGGAACCCCTTCGGCCCCTGCGGTCTTCAGCCCTGCACGACCGCCGACAGGCCGCCGCGCAGCTGGTGCTTGACGACCTTGCCGCTGGCGTTGCGCGGCAGGGCCTCGACGATCACGACCTCCTTCGGATGCTTGTAGCGCGCGAGCTGCGCGTCGAAGAACGGCTGCAACTCGTCGAGCGTGAGATCGTCGTGGCCGGGCCGCAACGCGATCACCGCGACCGGCACCTCGCCCCACTTCGCGTCCGGACGCCCGATCACGGCCGCCTCGAGGATCTTCGGATGCGAGAACAGCACGTTCTCGACCTCGGCGCAGTAGATGTTCTCACCCCCGGAGATGATCATGTCCTTCTTGCGGTCGACGACGTAGACGAATCCCTCCGCGTCGACGCGCACGAGGTCGCCGGAGTGGAACCAGCCGCCGTGGAACGCATCCGCCGTCGCAGCCGGGTTGTTCCAGTACTCGCTCATCATGGTGGGCCCGCGGTAGACGATCTCGCCGACCTGACCGGGCGCCACGTCGTTCATCTCGTCGTCGACGACGCGCGCCTGGATCGTCGGGATGACGCGGCCGACGGAACCGAGCTTGCGCAGCGCGTCCGCGCCGTCCAGCACGCAGGTGATGGGCGACATCTCGGTCTGGCCGAACACCGCGACGTTCGACGCGTCGGGGAACGTCTCGGCCATGGCGCGCAGGATAGTGTCGGACGACGGCGCCGCGCCCCAGGAAATGTTGGTCAGGGCCAGCTTCCGCGGATTCGCCTGCTGGGCGGCGCACACCGCCTGCCACTGCACCGGCACGAGGAACAGGTTGGTGACCTGCTCGGCCTCGAGGACGTCGAGCAGGTCGTTCGGGTCGAACGCCCCGACCGGATGGATCACGGTGGTAACGCCCAGCATCAGGTTGGGCGCCATCGCGCCGAGCGCGGCGATGTGGAACATCGGGGAGGCGCAGAACCCGACGCCGGACTCGTCGAACAGGTGGAACGCGCGGATGCACGTGAGCGCCTGCGCGGACATGTTGCTGTGGGAGAGCACCGCGCCCTTGGGCCGGCCCGTGGTGCCGGAGGTGTACATGATCAGGGCCGGGGTGTCGTCCGGGACGTCGACCGCCGGGGGGGGGTCGCCCGCCTCGGCGATCAGATCCTCGTAGGCGAGGCCGTCGCCCTCGGGGATGCCGCCGACGGTGACGGACAGTTCCAGGCCTTCGCTCTCCGCACGGGCCGCGGCGGCCAGCGAAGCGAGCGGCGCTTCCACGACGATCGCCTTGGATCCACTGTCCCGCAGCAGGAATGCCACCTCGGGTGCAGTGAGGCGGAAGTTGACCGGGACGGCGATCGCACCGAGGGCGTTGGCGGCGAGCACGGTCTCGAGATACTCGGGGCGGTTGAGCATGAGGACGACGACCCGGTCGCCGAAACCGACGCCGCGCCGCGCGAGGGCGTCGGCGAGCCGCTCGACCCGCTCGTGCAACTCCGCCCACGTGATCGACCGGCCCTGGAACCGCAGCGCAGTGCGGTCCGGGATCATCAGAGCGTGCCGAGCGACGTGGTTGTTCCAGTTGTTGCGGCGCAGGCGCTGGGTCTCGGCGAGGGCTGACGGGGTGACCATGAGGGTTCCTCTCGGGGCGTGACGGGGGTGCCGACGGGACGCGATCCCGGTTCTCGATGTGAGGCACATTACAGGCATCGGCCACATTCGGCCACCACTTTGTTAATCGAAATTCTCATTCGATCTGACCGTCGATGCAGGGGCGGGTGCACGCAGCACGGGACCGCTCTCCGGCATGAATGTTACTGTTGCCCAGGGGTATAACAGAGATCATCGGTGCAGACCCGCCACTCGGCGGCCCGGGCACCCGGGCCTGGAAGTATGCGAGCGATCGTCAGGAGAATCGGGGTGGGCGCTTCTCGAGCATGGCCATGGCCGCCTCGGCGAAGTCCGCCGAGGCGAGCAGCTCCGTCTGGCCGCTCTTCTCCCGTGCCAGCGCGTCGTCGAGCCGGCCGAGCGTCGCGGCGGCGAGGGCCCGCTTGGTCAGCGCGACGGCGCGCCGCGGCGTGGTCGCCGTCCGGGCCGCCACGGCGTCGACGTGCGCGGCGAACTCCGCGTCGGGCAGCGTGCGCGCGACGAGGCCGAACCGGTCGGCGTCCGCGGCCGAGACCCGCTCGCCGAGCAACGCCATCTCCGCGGCCCGCGCACGTCCGACCGCGGCAGGAACGAGCAGGCTCGCGCCGCCGTCGGGCATCAGCCCCATGTTCACGAACGACAGCAGGAAGTAGGCGCTCTCCGTGGCGTAGGTGAGGTCCGCCGCGACAGCCATCGACACACCCACCCCCGCGGCCGGGCCGTTGACGGCGGCGATCACCGGCACCGGAACCGTCGCGATGGATCGGATCACCGCGTTCGCGGCGTCCATGACCTCGGACGGGTCGGCCGGGTTCGTCGCCGCCGCAGCGATATCGGCTCCGGTACAGAACGCGCTCCCCTCGCCGGTGAGGACGACGGTGCGAACCCGGGGATCGGCGCCGGCCTCGTCCAGCGCGGCGCCGAGCGCCCGCATGGTCGGCAGGTCCACGGCGTTCATCCGCTTCGGCCGGTCGATGGTCAGACGCAGGATGCCGTCGGCGAGTTCCGACCGCAGCCCCTCGACGGTCGGCGTACTCATGCCCGGACCCCCTGTCCGACGAATCCGCGGAGCCGGTCCTCGATGATCGACTCCGCCTCGGTCACCATGCGGTCGACGAGTTCGGCCACGGTCGGGATGTCGTCGATCAGGCCCTGGCTCTGCCCGGCCGTCCAGATGCCCGCCTCGAGATCGCCGTCCTCGAACACCTTTCGGCCACGCGCCCCGGCGACGAGGTGCGCAATGTCGCCGAACTCGGCTCCGCGCGATTCGATCTCGACGACCTCCGCGCTGATCGAGTTCGCCGCCACGCGGGCGGTGTTGTGGAGGGTGCGGAAGATGAGCCTGGTGTCGCGTTCGGTGTTGGCGACGATCTGTTCCTTGACCGCGTGTGCGACGGGCGACTCGACGGTGCACATGAACCGGGTCCCCATGTTGATCCCGTCCGCGCCCAGGGCGAGCGCCGCGACGAGACCGCGCGCGTCGGCGATGCCGCCCGAGGCGATCACCGGGATCTGCAGTTGCCGGGTGGCCGCGGGGATCAGGACGAGGCCGGGCACATCGTCCTCGCCGGGATGACCGGCGCACTCGAACCCGTCGATGCTGACGGCGTCGACGCCGACCCGTTCCGCCTTGAGCGCGTGCCGCACGCTCGTGCACTTGTGGACGACCTTGACGCCGGCGTCCTTCAGGTGGGGCAGATGGTCGACCGGGTTGGAGCCGGCGGTCTCGACGATCTTGATGCCCGACTCGATGATGGCCTGCCGGTACTCGGCGTACGGCGGCGGGGTGATCGACGGCAGGATCGTCAGATTGACGCCGAAGGGCTTGTCGGTGAGCTCGCGGGTCCGGGCGATCTCCTTCACGAGGTCCTCGGGCGTCGGCTGGGTGAGCGCGGTCAGGAATCCCAGGGCGCCGGATTCGGCCACGGCGGCGACGAGCTCGGCGCGACCGACCCACATCATCCCGCCCTGGACGATGGGGTGCTCGACCCCGAATGCCTCGGTGAATCGGGTTCTCACTGGACCTCCTCGGATCCTGGACCTGCGCCGCGAGCGCAGGGGACGGACACGTCCGGCGCAGCGCCGGGTACCGCGATGACTTCAAGAATTCCCGTTAACTTTCGCGGTGTGCGGTCTTGTTTGTCAAGGGCTCTCCGCAGGCCTTTCCACGGAGCGGCCCGAGGGAATTCGCCGCCGCGGATATGGTGCTGGGCGCTAACGTTTGCGATAGGCTGCCGGGACCACGCCCGGCATGGATGGAGGTACGGTGGCGGAGCAGACCCGGACCGGTTCGCGGGGGACGCGGACACGGTCGACCGCCCGCACGTCGACCGAGGCGGCACCGGCTCCGCGACGGCGGCCGAAGAACCGCAAGGCACAGATCGCCGCGGTCGCGGCGGAAGCGTTCAGCGAACGCGGTTACCACGGCGTCGGGATCGACGAGATCGCGGCCGCGGTCGGCATTTCCGGCCCCGCCCTCTATCGGCACTTCCCCAACAAGTACGCGCTGTTCCGGGACGCCGCGCTGAGCCTGGGCACGACGCTCGGCACGGCCGTCGCCGAGGCGGACGAGGACGCGGTGGACGACCCCGCCGAGTGGCTCGACCGGCTGCTGCTCGCCGCGATCCGCACCACCGTCGAGTGCCGTCGCACCGCCGGGCTCTACCGGTGGGAGAACCGCTACCTGACGGCCGAGGACCGCAGCGAGGTCCGCAGCGTGATCTGGGGCGTCAACCGCCGTGTCGGCGCCGCCCTGGCCGCCCTGCGCCCGGACCTGCCGGAGCCGGACAACGTGTTGCTCAGCGCCGCCATGCTCAGCGTCGTCGGCAGCATCACCGCCCATCGGGCGCCGCTGTCCAACCGCCGGATCGAGCGGTTGCTGCTGGACGCGTGCCGGTCGGTGGCCGCGGTCCGGCTCGAGGCGGCCGGCCCGTCGCGCGCCGCGGCCCTCCGGACCCCCGGCCTCGCCGTCGCCAACAAACGCGAGGTGCTGCTGCACGAGGCGATCCTGCTGTTCCACGCCCGCGGGTACCACGACGTGAGCATCGAGGAGATCGGCGCCGCGGCCGGCATCAACGCCTCCGGGGTCTACCGGCACTTCGCGAGCAAGTCCGACCTGCTCGCCGCGGCCTTCCACCGGGCCGCGGACCGGCTCTCCGTCGCCGTGAACACCGCGCTGGCCGACTCCACGTCTCCGGCCGAGGCGCTGCGCGCCCTCACCGACGTGTACGTCCGGTTGTCCTTCGCCCAGAGCGAGCTGATGTCGGTGTACTTCACGGAGATCGGCAGCCTGCCCGCCGCCCACCGCACCGACCTGCGCAACATCCAGCGGCTCAACGTCGAGGAATGGGCCCGTCTGCTCGCCGACGTCCGGCCGGGCCTGTCCGCGGTCGAGTGTCGATTCCTGGTCCATGCCGCGCTGAACCTCGTGCTCGACATAGGCCGGCTGATGCACTTCGAACCCACCCCGTCCAACGAGAGCCGGGTGCAGCAACTGATGCTGGTCACCCTCCTCGGCAACAGCGCCCCGCGGGAGGCGAACTCGTGATGCACACGGCCACCGCGGCGGTACTGCGCGACTACGGGACGACGCCGCGGGCGGAGCCGATCGAGTTGCCGCCGCTGCGGCCCGACGAGGTCCTCGTCCGGATCGGTGGCGTCGGCATCTGCCACACCGATCTCACCGCCGCCGCCGGCGGGGTCCCGATCCCGCTGCCGGCCGTCCTCGGACACGAGGGTGCGGGCACCGTCGTCGAGATCGGCCCCGACGTCACCGATCTCGACGTCGGCGACCCGGTGGTGCTCGGATTCGACTCGTGCCGCACGTGCCGCAACTGCGCGCGCGGCCGGCCGGCCTACTGCACCCGCTTCGCCCCGCTCAACTACGGCGGCCGTCGCGCGGACGGCTCGACCACCCTGCGCGACGCGTCGGGGGCGCCCCTGCACGGGAACTGGTTCGGACAGTCGTCGTTCGCATCCCTCGCGATTGCCACCGAACGCAACGCCGTGCGCCTGCCGGACGACGTTCCGCTCGTCCCGGCCGGACCGCTGGGCTGCGGGTTGCAGACCGGCGCCGGAGCGGTGCTGCGGGTCCTGCGGCCCGAACCCGGCTCGTCGATCGCCGTGTTCGGTCTCGGCGCGGTCGGCACGGCCGCCGTCATGGCCGCCCGGATCGCCGGGTGCGGCACCGTCGTCGGCGTCGACCCGAACCCGCGGCGGCACGCGCTCGCCCGCGAACTCGGTGCGACGGAGACACTGAACCCCGACGAGCACCCCGACCCCGGCCGGCGGATCCGCGAGATCACCGGTGGGGGCGTCGATCACGCCGTCGAAGCCGTCGGTACCGAAGCGGTGATCCGGCAGGCACTGGCCGCGCTCACGATCCCCGGCACCTGTGCCACGCTGGGACTGCGCGCCGGCCGGAATCCGGTCACCGTCGACCAGACGCATCTGCTCAACGGGCGCACCCTCACCGGGGTGATCGAGGGGGACGCCGACCCGCACGTGTTCCTCCCCGAACTCGTCCGCCTGTGGCAGCAGGGCTCGTTCCCGGTGGAGAAACTGATCCGCACCTTCCCGTTCGAACGATTCGACGAGGCGCTCGCCGCCGTCCGGGCGGGCGACGTCGTCAAGGCAGTACTCACCTTCGACCCTCAGGAGTGACCATGACCGTGGCCGACGAGCTGGCCGCACTGCGCAGCCGGACCGACGTGATCTCCCCGCGCGAACTCGATGTCCTGTGGGCGCGTCTGGAGCCCGCCCGCCTCGATGATCTCGTCGGATATCGCTGGCGCGGATTCAGTTTCGACACCGGCCACCGGACCCACACCCTCCTCGGCCGGGCCCGGTGGTACGGCAAGCAGTTCGCCGCCGCCGACGACGTGCAGCCGCTGCTGTGCTCCGACGCGAACGGGGAACTCTTCTCCGACGTCGACACCGGGCGCGGCGAGGCGAGCCTGTGGGAGATCCGGTTCCGCGGCGAGGTCACCGCCACGATGGTCTACGACGGCATGCCCGTGTTCGACCACTTCAAGAAGGCCGACGACGACACGCTCGTCGGGGTCATGAACGGCAAGGGCAAGCTCGTCTTCGACGCGGGCGAACACTACTGGTTCGGCCTCGAACGCGACGTCGCGCTGTAGCGCCCGATCCCGTTGGCAGTGGCCGAATGTCACATCACTTCGGTCTGATCGAAGGAATGTGACATTCGGCCCTCACCCCCACCAGGGGTGCGGGTCAGCTGCGAGGTGCGATCCGGTCCAGGTGGGCCAGCAACCGGGCCACCGCGTCGTCGAACTGCACCTCGGTCTGCGCGATCACCTCGGCGCGGTCCCCCCTGCGGAACGCGTCGATCAGCCGGGCGTGCGACGCGACAGCGAGCCGGCCCCAACCCGGATCCGCCGCGTAGAGCCGGTACGGGGTGTAGCGCGCCGCACAGTAGAGAAACCAGGCGAGCTTCGGACTGGCCGCGATCCGGTTCAGGTCCCGGTGGAACTCGAACTCCGCGTCGGCGATCCGCTGTGCCTCTCCGGACTCGACGGCCAGGCACAGCGCATCGTTCAGGGCGCTCAACCGCTCGAGGTCCGCGGGTTCCGCGGAGCGCAGCGCGCGCAGGGCCAGTTCCACCGCGATCTGCTTCTGCAGCCAGAAGATGTCGGCCACGTCGCCCCGGTCGAGCGGCGAGACGACGTAGCCGCGGTTGGGTACCGACTGCACCAAGCCCTCGCCGCGCAGCGTCAGCAGCGCCTCCCGGACCGGGGTGACGCTGACCCCGAGTTCGGCGGCGGTCTCGTCGAGCCGCACGAAGTCGCCGGGCCGCAGCGCACCGGAGATGATGAGTCCGCGCAGGTGGGTCGCGACCTCCTCGGAGAGCTGGGGCCGTCGCCGTAGTCCGCGCGACGCTCGGGCCGGTGCCGTCATCGGTCTACAGCCCGTAGCTCTTGCCGATGATGTCGCGCTGGATCTCGTTGGTGCCGCCGAAGATCGTCGACACGATCGTCCTGCGCACGTGGTGTTCCATGTCGAATTCGGTGGCGTACCCGTAGCCACCCATCATCTGCATGCCTTCGAGGGCGGTCTTCTTCGCGACCTCGGTGGCCTTGAGCTTGACCATGGACGCCTCGCGCGGGAACAGCGTGCCCGGGTTGGCGTCGACGAGGCGCGCGACGCGGTACACCAGCAGCCGGGTCGCCTCGATCTCGGTGGCCAGGTCCGCGACCCGGTGACGGATCGCCTGGAACGTGCCGACCGGGCGGCCGAACTGCTTGCGTTCGGTGACGAACTGCAGGGCGTCGTCGAAGGCGCGCTGCGCGGTGCCGAGCATCATCGCGGCCAGGATGAGCCGCTCGGTGTTCAGCCCGGCCATCAGCTGGGTCCAGCCGTTGCCGACCTCGCCGACGACGGCGTCCTCCGGCAGGCGCACGTCGGTGAGGTAGAGGTCGTTGACCTCCTTGCCGCCCATGGTGTCGATGCCGCTGATCTTCAGGCCCGGCGTGCCGGCCGGCAGATGGAACATGGTCAGGCCCTGGTGCTTGGCGCCGCTGCGGTCGGTGCGGGCGACGAGCAGGATGTTGTCGGCGAAGTGCGCGTTGGAGCACCAGGTCTTCTGGCCGTTGATCAGCCAACCGTCGTCGACCTTCTCGGCGCGGCAGGTCAGGGCGCCGACGTCGGAACCGGCCTCGGGCTCGGACATGGAGATGGACTGGGACCGGCCCTCGACGATGCCCCCGAGCACGGTCTCCTTCTGCGCTTGCGTGCCGAACTTCTCGTAGGCTGCGCCGGTGATGAGGGTGGGGCCGATGCCGCCGATGGGGGCCATGCCGCGCGTGCTCTGCTCGAGCAGGATGCACAGGTCGACCGTGCTGCCGGCGGACCCGCCGAACTCCTCGGGCACCGTCACCCCGAGCCAGCCGAGGTCGGCCATCTTCCGGTACAGCTCCTGGCTGTGGCTGTGCGTGCCGTGGTCGGTGAGGGCGTCGCGCTGGGCGCGGGTGCCCACCTCACGGCGGCAGAAGTCGGCGACGGCCGCCGCGAAGTCCTGCTGCTCCGGAGTGAACTCGGTGAGGTTGGTGTGCATGGGATCGGCCTCCTGGCCTGGACAAGTGGTGGGGGGTTGTCGACGCCGGGCGCGCCGCCTAGTGTGAGATCCACGACAGTGAATCACATCAAATATATTTGATGCGGCCCAGTGAAGGAAGCGTCACTCCATGACCCAGGACCTCAGCACCACCGACACGCCGTCGCCCGCTCCCCCGTCCGCCACGTTCACCAGCCTCGACCCGCGCGACGGTTCCGTCCTCGCGGAGTACCCCATCGCCGACGCCACCGACGTGGCCGCCGCCGTCGACCGCGCCCGGTCGGCCGCCCGCTGGTGGGCCGCCCAGGGCTTCCGCGGCCGCCGGGACTGGCTGCTCGAGTTCAAGAAGGCCGTCGCCGCCGACGCCGAGGCCCTCGCGGCCGTCGTCTCCGCCGAGACCGGCAAGCCGCGCGGCGACGCCTTCCTCGAGGTGATGCTCGCGATCGAGCACCTCGACTGGGCCGCCCGCAACGCCAAGAAGGTGCTGCGCCCCCGCAGGGTGCCGTCCGGCCTCGCCAGCGCCAACCAGCAGGCCACCCTCGAGTACCAGCCGCTCGGCGTGATCGGCGTCATCGGGCCGTGGAACTACCCGGTCTACACCCCGATGGGCTCGATCTCCTACGCCCTCGCCGCCGGCAACGCCGTCGTGTTCAAGCCGTCCGAACTGACCCCGGGCGTGGGCAGGTGGCTCGAGCAGAAGTGGAACGCGCTCGCTCCCACGCAGCCGGTGTTCCAGGTGGTCACCGGCCTCGGCGAGACCGGCGCGGCACTCGCCCGCTCCGGTGTCGACAAGATCGCCTTCACCGGCTCCGGCGCCACCGCCCGCAAGGTCATGGCCGTGTGCGCCGAGACCCTCACCCCGCTCGTCGCCGAGTGCGGCGGCAAGGACGCGATGATCGTCGCCGAGGACGCCGACCTCGACAAGGCCGTGGAGATGGCCGCGTTCGGCGCGTTCGGGAATGCGGGCCAGACCTGCGCCGGCGTCGAACGCATCTACGTCGTCGAGCCGGTCTACCGGCAGTTCCTCGACAAGCTCACCGCCACCATCGAGCGGGTGCGCCCCGGCGGCACCGACGACGCCAGCTACGGCCCGATGACGCTGCCCCGGCAGATCGACATCGTGCGCGGCCAGATCGACGACGCCCTCGATCACGGCGCCGAGGCCGTCGTCGGCGGTCGCGAGTCGGTGCACGACCGCTACGTCGACCCGGTGATCCTCACCGACGTGCCGGAGCGGTCCTCCGCCGTGTGCGAGGAGACCTTCGGCCCGACGGTGGTGGTCAACAAGGTGCGCGATCTCGACGAGGCCGTCGAGCGCGCCAACGCCACCGACTACGGCCTCGGCGCGTCGGTGTTCACCAAGGACCGCTCCCGCGGCCGCAAGATCGCCGACCGATTGCGCACCGGCATGGTGTCGGTGAACTCGGTGCTCGGCTTCGCGGGCATCCCGTCGCTGCCGTTCGGCGGCATCGGCGAATCCGGGTTCGGCCGCATCCACGGCGCCGACGGCCTGCGCGAATTCAGCCGGCCCAAGTCGGTGACCGTCGAGAGGTTCCGGGCCCCGCTGAACCTGCTCACGCTCGAGCGCACCGCGCGGGACATGAAGATCGCCGCGTGGATGCTCAAGACCCGGCACGGGCGGTGACACCGATGACGTCGACCTCCCCCGACCGCACCCAGGAACGCACGCGCGGCGCGTCCGTCGCCGCCCGCCCCGACGCCCGGACGGAGAAGGCCACCACCTTCCCGGCGCCGAACCGGGACCCGCACGCCGGGCTCGGCCGGTTCGGCTGGCTGAAGGTGATCGAGGGCCTGGACCCGGTGACCCACCATCAGGACATTCTGCGGATCACCGCGGGCTACGAGTTCCCGTGGGACTACCAGCGGTCGCTCGAGTTCGCGCTGTTCCGTACCTACTGCGTGCCGAGCATCTCCGCGCTGCTGGCCCGCACCGGCGAGTTCGAGCACCGCCCGCAGAAGCGCTACGACGACACCGCGATCCTGATGTCCGAGCTCGTCGAGCACGGCTACGACTCCGATCGGGGCCGCGAGTCGCTGCGCAACGTCAACCGGATGCACGGCAGGTACTCGATCGACAACGACGACATGCTCTACGTGCTCTCGACGTTCGTCTACGACCCGATCGACTGGATCGACCGCTACGGCTGGCGGCGGCTGCACCCGCACGAGCGCCTCGCCTCGTTCCATTTCTACCGGCAGGTGGGAATCCGGATGGGCATCAAGGACATTCCGGAGTCCTACCAGGAGTTCCAGCGGTTCAAGCTGGACTACGAGGACGAGCACTTCACCTACAGCGACGACAACCACCGCATCGGCACCTACACCCTGCGGCTGTTCCAGTCGTGGTATCCGAAGGCGCTCGCACCCGCCGTCGCCACCGCGGTGTACGCGCTGATCGACGAGCGGATGGCCGCGGCGTTCGGGTTCCCGCAGGGCTCTGCGCGGGTCCGGGCGGTCGCGGAGGCCGCGCTGCGCGCCCGGTCCGCGGTGGTACGCCGGCTGCCCAAGCGACGGCTCTCGCGGGCGGCGAGCAACCCCAACAACCGCACCTATCCGGGATATCCGGAGGG
>NZ_PCZU01000040.1:0-18516 GCF_002887785.1 Rhodococcus sp. ENV425 | reverse complement strand
GTCCGCGGACGCCCCGACGGTCCCGTCCCCGGCGGCGCGGCCCGCAGCGGTGCTCGCCGGGGCGCCCGGCCCCGACCGGGTGATCCGGATCGTGCGGCCCGACCTGGGCAGTCTCGTCGGCCGGACCTACACCGTGACGGCCATGGGCCTGGCAGCGGTGTCCCTCGCGATGCAGCGCTACTTCGGCGAGCGCGGCCGGCCCGTCGTCGGCGCCCACGTCGCGGTTCCGGTCGCGGTCGGCGCGGCCGGTGCCGCGCTGGGCGTCAATCGGCTGACCGCCGCGATCGTTCCGTTGTGTACCGAGGTCGCCGATCCCCGCGACCGGGTGGCGGCCGTGGCCGACGCGCTCGCCGGCGAACGGCGGGTCGCGACGTCCCCCGAGGTGCTGCACCGCCTCGCGGGTGCGGGCGCGGTGCCGTATCCGCTGTACCGCCGGGCGGCGGACCGGCGCGACCGTGCGGCGGCGGCGGGCGGGTTCGCGGCACCCGCCGAGACCGCGGTCACCAGTGTCGACTGTGGCGCCGACACCGGCTGGACCTACCACGGCGGAACGTTCCGTTTCGTCGCGGGCATCCAGTCCCTCCGCCCGGGGATGGGTCTGGTGCACTCCTTCAGCCGGGCCGGCGAAGCGTTCGCCGTCACGGTCATGAGCTCGCCGCTGCTGATGCCGGATCTCGATCGGTACGCGACCCTCCTCGAGGAGGCGTTCGCCGAGGTGATCGAGGCCACCGGAGGCCGCCGATCCGGCACCGGATCCCGCGGCTGAGGGTGGCCGGGGCCGGCACCTGCCCCTCTGGTACGCTCATCCGCTGGTGTGTGCTGCGGTTCGCGGTGGCCGCACCGACGGGCATCGGCCCGTTCCACGAAGCGCGCGGACGTCATCGATCAGGAGTATCCCAGTGGCATTGACCACCGAGCAGAAGAAGCAGATCCTCGGCGAGTACGGCCTCCACGAGACCGACACCGGATCGCCCGAGGCGCAGGTCGCGATGCTCACCAAGCGCATCCAGGACCTGACC
The DNA here is from genome assembly GCF_002887785.1 of Rhodococcus sp. ENV425. Taxonomy (NCBI): domain Bacteria; kingdom Bacillati; phylum Actinomycetota; class Actinomycetes; order Mycobacteriales; family Nocardiaceae; genus Rhodococcus; species Rhodococcus sp. ENV425. The sequence continues at coordinate 17,497 of NZ_PCZU01000040.1, read as the reverse complement.
GAGCACCTGAAGCAGCACAAGCACGACCACCACTCCCGCCGCGGCCTGCTGCTGCTGGTCGGTCGTCGTCGCCGGCTGCTCAAGTACGTCGAGAAGGTCGACGTCAACCGCTACCGTTCGCTGATCCAGCGTCTGGGTCTGCGCCGATAGGAGCGCGGCGAAGCGACGACGCGATCTGCGTTCGCTGATCTTTCCGATAGCCAACGAGGCAATGCTTAGACTGAGCCTCGTTGGCTATCGGTGTTTGGCCGCTGCGCGGCCGGAGGTGGGTGACGTGCCCACCGGACACCGGCAGCGGCACCCGCGGACGGCGACACCGCCCGCGGAACCGTATGCACCGACGGTGTCGGTCTTCGGTAGTGACCTTCCGGACCCGGTCCGGACGGTTTCGATCGACGACCGCCTCCGCACGCTCGGCCCGTGAGACGCGGGCACGGGCGATCGGTGCGCAGCCGCAGCCACGAGGGTTGTGGCGCCCGCGCGGGTACGGCGAAGACGAGAGGGAAGAGAAGAGTAGAGATGACCAGCAATTCAGCAGTCGAGGTCGACGAGGGCGTGTTCGAGTCCGTCGCAGTCCTCGACAACGGGTCCTTCGGCACCCGCCAGATTCGTTTCGAGACCGGCCGCCTCGCCCAGCAGGCCGCCGGCTCCGTCGTCGCGTACCTCGACGACGAGACCATGCTGCTGTCGGCGACGAGCGCCAGCAAGCAGCCCAAGGAGCACTTCGACTTCTTCCCGCTGACGGTGGACGTCGAGGAGCGCATGTACGCCGCGGGCCGCATCCCCGGCTCGTTCTTCCGTCGCGAGGGCCGGCCCTCCACCGACGCGATCCTGACCTGTCGCCTCATCGACCGGCCGCTGCGCCCGTCCTTCGTCGACGGCCTGCGCAACGAGATCCAGGTCGTGGTGACGGTGCTCAGCCTGAACCCGAACGACCTGTACGACGTCGTCGCGATCAACGCCGCGTCGGCGTCCACCCAGATCGCCGGCCTGCCGTTCTCCGGCCCGGTCGGCGGCGTGCGGGTCGCGCTGATCACCTCCGAGGAGAACAAGACCGGCCAGTGGGTCGCGTTCCCGACGGTCGAGCAGCTCGAGAACGCCGTGTTCGACATGGTGGTCGCGGGTCGCATCGTGGGTGGCGGCGACAACCCCGACACCGCCGACGTCGCGATCATGATGGTCGAGGCCGAGGCCACCGAGAACGTCGTCGAGCTGGTCGCCGGCGGTGCGCAGGCGCCGACCGAGACCGTCGTCGCCGAGGGTCTCGAGGCCGCCAAGCCGTTCATCGCGCGGCTGTGCGTCGCCCAGCAGCAGCTCGCCGCCGCGGCCGCGAAGCCCACCGGTGACTTCCCGCTGTTCCCGGCCTACGAAGCCGACGTGTACGAGGCCGTCGAGGCCGCCGCGTCGACCAAGCTGGCCGAGGCGCTGACCATCGCCGGCAAGCAGGAGCGCGACGAGCGGACCGACGAGGTCAAGGTCGAGGTCCTCGAGCAGGTGGCCCCCAACTTCGAGGGCCGTGAGAAGGAGATCGGCGCGGCGTTCCGCTCGCTCACCAAGAAGCTGGTCCGCCAGCGGATCCTGCGGGACAAGTTCCGCATCGACGGCCGCGGCATCACAGACATCCGCGCCCTGTCCGCCGAGGTCGCGATCGTGCCCCGGGCCCACGGCTCGGCGCTGTTCGAGCGTGGCGAGACCCAGATCATGGGTGTCACCACGCTGGACATGGTGAAGATGGCGCAGCAGATCGATTCGCTCGGTCCCGAGACCAGCAAGCGGTACATGCACCACTACAACTTCCCGCCGTACTCCACCGGTGAGACCGGCCGCGTCGGCTCGCCGAAGCGCCGCGAGATCGGCCACGGCGCCCTCGCCGAGCGGGCCCTGATCCCGGTCCTGCCCAGCCAGGAGGAGTTCCCCTACGCGATCCGTCAGGTCTCCGAGGCGCTCAGCTCGAACGGCTCCACCTCGATGGGCTCGGTGTGTGCCTCGACGCTGTCGCTGCTCAACGCCGGTGTGCCGCTCAAGGCCCCGGTCGCGGGCATCGCGATGGGCCTGGTCTCCGACGAGGTCGACGGTGAGACCCGCTACGTCGCGCTGACCGACATCCTCGGCGCCGAGGACGCGTTCGGTGACATGGACTTCAAGGTGGCCGGCACGAAGGATTTCGTCACCGCGCTGCAGCTCGACACCAAGCTCGACGGGATCCCGTCGCAGGTGCTCGCCGGGGCGCTGTCGCAGGCGCACGACGCCCGCGCCACCATCCTCGAGGTGATGGCCGAGGCCATCGAGACCCCGGACGAGATGAGCCCGTTCGCGCCCCGGATCACCACCATCAAGGTCCCGGTCGACAAGATCGGCGAGGTCATCGGCCCCAAGGGCAAGATGATCAACTCGATCACCGAGGAGACCGGCGCGAACATCTCCATCGAGGACGACGGCACGGTGTACGTCGGTGCCGCCGACGGCCCGTCCGCGCAGGCCGCGATCGACAAGATCAACGCCATCGCGAACCCGCAACTGCCGAAGGTGGGCGAGCGCTTCCTGGGCACCGTGGTCAAGACCACGGCGTTCGGCGCGTTCGTCTCGCTGCTGCCGGGCCGCGACGGCCTGGTGCACATCAGCAAGCTCGGCAACGGCAAGCGCATCGCCAAGGTCGAGGACGTCGTCAACGTGGGCTCGAAGATCCGCGTGGAGATCGCCGACATCGACAACCGGGGCAAGATCAGCCTGGTGCCGGTGCCCGACGAGGACACCGCCGACGCTTCGGGCGAGACACCCGAGGCTCCCGCGGCCGAGGACACGCAGCAGTAGTCCGGCCTCCGAGTCGCACCGCGGCCCCGCACCCTCGGAAGGTGCGGGGCCGCGGCCGTGTTTCCGGGGGAAGGCACGCGTCGGGCATCGGCCGGGTCGCGCCCCGGGGTCCGGGACATTCGCCCCGGCGTGACCGGATCGTTGTACTGTGTTGACGCACAATGTGTTCGGTGACTCCACGTGCCGTATTCCGGGGCGGAACCGTTCGCATGTCCCCACCGCCGGCACGCCATGCACCTTTTCCCTCAAAGCGGCTCGCTCGTTGCCTGAGGGTGGTTCTCTGGGGACGTGAACACCGCAACGGAGCGTGTCCCCGGTTCCGGCCGGGGACTGAACCTGGCGCTGGCCACCTGGGGTTCCGCCATCAATTTCTGGGCCTGGAACATGATCGGCCCGCTGTCCACCACCTACGCGGGTGAGCTGTCCCTCAGCAGCTCGCAGGCGTCGATGCTGGTCGCGACGCCGATCCTGGTCGGTTCGCTCGGCCGCATCGCCGTCGGTTCGCTCACCGACCGCCACGGCGGACGGATCATGTTCATCGCGATCTCCCTCCTGTCGATCCTGCCCGTGATCGCAGTGGGTTTCGCGGCCGAGGCCGGGTCGTACCCGCTCCTGCTGGTCTGCGGGTTCTTCCTCGGCATCGCGGGCACGATCTTCGCGGTCGGAATCCCGTTCGCGAACAATTGGTACGAACCCGCCCGCCGCGGCTTCGCCACGGGTGTTTTCGGCGCCGGCATGGTCGGCACCGCGCTCTCGGCATTCTTCACCCCACGCTTCGTGAACTGGTTCGGGCTCCTCGCGACGCATGTCATCGTTGCGGCCGCCCTCGCCGTCACCGCCGGCGTGTGCGTCCTCGTGATGCGCAACTCCCCGGACTTCCACCCGAACACCGACCCTGTCGGACCGAAACTTGCTGCGGCACTGAAACTGCGGGTCACGTGGGAGATGTCGTTCCTCTACGCCGTGGTGTTCGGCGGATTCGTGGCCTTCAGCAACTACCTGCCCACCTACATCAAGACCGTCTACGGCTTCTCCGCCGTCGACGCGGGCGCCCGCACCGCGGCGTTCGCCCTCGCCGCGGTGATCGCGCGGCCGATCGGCGGTGCCCTGTCCGACCGGATCGGACCCAAGCCCGTCGTGCTCGTCTCGTTCGCCGGGACCGCGGTGATGGCCGCCATCGCGATCCTGCAGCCGCCGCCGGAGGTGTGGGCGGCCACCGACTTCATCCTGCTCGCGGTCTTCCTCGGCGTCGGCACCGGCGGTGTCTTCGCCTGGGTCGCACGACGGTCCCCCGCGAAGTCCGTGGGATCGGTCACCGGCATCGTCGCCGCGGCCGGGGGGCTCGGCGGCTACTTCCCGCCGCTGGTCATGGGCGCGACCTACGACCCCGCCGACAACGACTACACGGTGGGACTGGCGCTGCTCGTCGTCACCGCCCTCGTCGCCCTGCTCTACACCGCGGTCAAGCTGAGGGCCCACGAGAACGCCGCGCGCGACACACCCGGGGCCGGCACGACCACCACGACGCGACCCGAAGGGAGATGACGTGACAACCCAGCACACCGGCGGTGCCGCTGAAGAGTTGCTGCGCAGCAGCGGACGGTTCTTCACCCCGGGGGAGATCTCCGGAGACGGCCGGACCGTCACCCGCCGCGGCGGACGCGAAGGCGACATCTTCTACCGGGACCGGTGGAGTCACGACAAGGTGGTCCGGTCCACCCACGGCGTCAACTGCACCGGTTCGTGTTCGTGGAAGATCTACGTCAAGGACGGGATCATCACGTGGGAGACGCAGGAAACCGACTACCCCACGGTGGGCCCCGACCGCCCCGAGTACGAACCGCGCGGCTGTCCCCGCGGCGCTGCGTTCTCGTGGTACACGTACTCGCCGACGCGGGTGCGCTACCCGTACGCCCGCGGCGCGCTCGTCGAGATGTACCGCGAGGCCAGGGCGCGGCTCGGCGATCCCGTTCTGGCGTGGGCCGACATCCAGGGCGATCCCGAACGGCGCCGCCGTTACCAGCGGGCCCGCGGCAAGGGCGGCCTGGTCCGGGTGACGTGGGCCGAGGCGACCGAGCTGATTGCGGCGGCGCACGTGCACACCGTCCGGGAATACGGCCCCGACCGGGTGGCCGGCTTCTCGCCGATCCCCGCGATGTCGATGGTGTCCTTCGCTGCCGGTTCCCGGTTCGTCGAGCTGATCGGCGGCGTCATGACGTCCTTCTACGACTGGTACGCCGACCTTCCCGTCGCCTCTCCGCAGGTGTTCGGGGACCAGACCGACGTGCCCGAATCCGGCGACTGGTGGGACGCGGCCTACCTCATGATGTGGGGATCGAACGTGCCGGTCACGCGCACACCCGACGCGCACTGGATGGCCGAGGTCCGCTACCGCGGCACGAAGGTCGTGACGGTGAGTCCCGACTACGCCGACAACACGAAGTTCGCCGACGAATGGATGCCGTGCGCGGCGGGCACCGACGGCGCGCTGGCGATGGCGATGGGCCACGTGCTGCTGACCGAGTTCTACGTCGAGCAGCGGGTCCCCTTCTTCGTCGACTACGTCCGGCAGTACACCGACCTGCCGTTCCTCGTGAAACTCGAGGAACGCGACGGCCGGCTCGTCCCGGGCAAGAACCTCACCGCGGCCGACCTCGGTCGGGACGTGGAGAACGCGGCGTTCAAGCCGGCGCTGCTCGACGGTGCGACCGACACCGTGGCGGTTCCGCACGGTTCGCTCGGCTACCGGTACGGCGACGACGGCATCGGCAAGTGGAACCTCGATCTGGGCGACCTCGTGCCGGCACTGACCGTCGCGCATCCCGGCGGCATCGCCGGCGAGGACGCGGTGACGGTGCACCTGCCGAGCTTCGACACGGTCGACGGGCACGGGGCGAGCATCGAGCGCGGAGTGCCGGTGCGGCGCGTCGGAGGACACCTGGTGTGCACCGTGTTCGACCTCATGCTTGCGCAGTACGGCGTCTCCCGTCCGGGCCTACCGGGCGTGTGGCCGACCGGCTACGACGATCCCGCCGTCCCCTACACCCCGGCGTGGCAGGAAGGCATCACGGGAGTTCCCGCCGCCCAGGCGATCCGGATCGCGAAGGAGTTCGCGCGCAACGCGGAGGAATCCGGCGGCCGGTCGATGATCATCATGGGTGCCGGCATCTGCCAGTGGTTCCATGGTGACGCGACCTACCGGGCGGTGCTGGCGTTGCTCCTTCTCACCGGGTCGATGGGCCGCAACGGGGGTGGCTGGGCCCACTACGTCGGGCAGGAGAAGTGCCGGCCCGTCACCGGCTGGGCTGCGATGGCGATGGGCACCGACTGGAGCCGGCCGCCGCGGCAGATGGCCGGTACGTCGTACTGGTACGTCCACACCGACCAGTGGCGCTACGACGGGTACCGCGCCGACGCGCTGGCGAGCCCGCTGGGCCGCGGCCGGTTCCGGGACAAGCACACGATGGACGTGATGACCTCCGCGGTCGCGATGGGGTGGACCCCGTTCTACCCGCAGTTCGACCGCAACACCCACGAGATCGCCGACGAGGCGCGGGCTGCGGGCGTGGACATCCCCGCGTACGTCGCCCGGAAACTCGCGAGCGGCGAGGTGAAACTGTCGGTCACCGACCCGGACAACCCGCGCAACTGGCCGCGGGTGCTCAACGTGTGGCGGTCCAACCTGCTCGGCTCGTCCAGCAAGGGCAACGAGTACTTCCTGCGGCACCTGCTCGGGACCGACTCGAACATCCAGGGCGTGCCGACCGGTCCGGACCTGCGCCCGCACGACGTCGCCTGGCCGGACGACCTGCCCGAGGGCAAGCTCGACCTGCTGATGTCGATCGACTTCCGGATGACGTCGACCACGCTGTTCTCCGACGTGGTGCTGCCTGCCGCGACGTGGTACGAGAAGGGCGACCTGTCGAGCACCGACATGCACCCCTACATCCACGCCTTCAGTCCCGCGATCGACCCGCCGTGGGAAACGCGTTCCGACTACGAGGCCTTCGGCGCCATCGCGAAGGTGTTCAGCGCGCTGGCGGCGAAGCATCTCGGAACCCGCACCGACATCGTGCTCGGCACACTGCAGCACGACACGCCGGGCGCGATGGCGTATCCGTCGGGCACGGAGAAGGATTGGCGCGTCACCGGGGAGGTGCCGGTGCCGGGCCGGACCATGGGCCCGCTCGCGGTGGTCGAACGGGACTACACCGCGATCGCCGACAAATGGTCGACCCTCGGGCCGCTCGTCGACACCCTCGGCCTGACCACCAAGGGCGTCACGACACGTCCGGTGCAGGAGGTCGCGGAGCTCGCCGCGACGTTCGGTGTGATGAATTCCGGTGCCGGGGAAGGCCGCCCGGCGGTCACGAGCGCCGAACGGATGGCCGATGTCATCCTCGCGCTGTCGGGCACCTCGAACGGCCGGCTCGCCGTCGAGGGCTTCCGTGAACTCGAGAAGCGCACCGGCCGCCGGCTCGTGCACCTCGCCGAGGGCAGCGAGGAACGCCGCATCACCTACGCCGACACCCAGGCCCGGCCGGTCCCGGTGATCACCAGCCCGGAATGGTCCGGCAGCGAGACCGGCGGGCGCCGCTACGCGCCGTTCACGGTGAACATCGAGGAACTCAAACCGTTTCACACGCTCACCGGCCGCATGCACTTCTACGTCGATCACGACTGGATCGAGGAACTCGGCGAGCAGTTGCCGACCTACCGTCCGCCGCTGGACATGTCGCGCCTGTTCGGCGAGCCCGCCGTGGGCAGCGGCGACGGCGTCGGACTGACCGTGCGGTACCTCACCCCGCACTCGAAGTGGTCGATCCACTCCGAGTACCAGGACAACCTGTTCATGCTGTCCCTCTCGCGGGGCGGTCCGACCATGTGGATGAGCCCGGGGGACGCGGCGAAGATCTCGGTGCGTGACAACGACTGGGTCGAGGCCGTCAACCGCAACGGCGTCGTGGTGTGCCGCGCGATCGTCTCGCACCGCATGCCCGACGGCGTCGTGTACGTCTACCACGCGCAGGAACGCACCATCGACGTGCCGCTCACCGAGACCACCGGCACCCGCGGCGGCATCCACAACTCGCTCACGAGGATCCTGATCAAGCCCACCCACCTGGCGGGTGGCTACGCGCAGACGTCGTTCGCGTTCAACTACCTCGGCCCCACCGGAAATCAACGCGACGAGGTGACGGTCGTACGCCGCCGGTCGCAGGAGGTCACGTACTGATGTCGACACCCACGACCACGATCCGGGAAGCGAGGCCGGCATGAAGGTGATGGCCCAGATGGCAATGGTCATGAACCTCGACAAGTGCATCGGCTGCCACACGTGCTCGGTCACCTGCAAACAGGCCTGGACCAACCGCTCCGGCACCGAATACGTGTGGTTCAACAACGTCGAGACCCGGCCCGGCCTGGGATATCCCCGTATGTACGAGGACCAGGAACGCTGGCGCGGCGGATGGATCCGCGACCGGAACGGCCGGCTGCGGCTGCGCGACGGCGGCCGGTGGAACAAGCTGTTCCGGATCTTCTCGAACCCGAAGATGCCGGCGATCGGCGACTACTACGAACCGTGGACCTACGACTACGAGAACCTCACCACCGCGCCGCTCGGCGACCAGATCCCCGTGGCGCCGCCGCGCAGCCTGATCAGCGGCAAGCCGATGAAGGTCGAATGGTCGGCGAACTGGGACGACGACCTCGGCGGCTCGCCGGAGATCGTCCCCGCCGACCCGGTGCTGAAGAAGGTCGGCGAGCAGGTCCGGCTCGAACTCGAACAGACCTTCATGTTCTACCTGCCGCGTATCTGCGAGCACTGCCTGAATCCGTCGTGCGTCTCGTCGTGCCCCTCGGGAGCGATGTACAAGCGTGTCGAGGACGGCATCGTTCTCGTCGACCAGGACCGCTGCCGCGGCTGGCGGATGTGCGTGTCCGGCTGCCCCTACAAGAAGGTGTACTTCAACCACAAGACCGGCAAGGCCGAGAAGTGCACGCTGTGCTACCCGCGCGTGGAGGTAGGCCTGCCCACCGTGTGCGCGGAAACCTGCGTGGGCCGGCTGCGGTACATCGGGCTCGTGCTCTACGACGTCGACCGGGTGCTCGAGGCCGCGTCCGTCGAGGACGAGAAGGACCTCTACGAGGCACAGCGGCAGGTGCTGCTCGACCCCCACGACCCGGAGGTGATCGCCGGCGCCCGCGCCGAGGGCATCTCCGACGAGTGGATCGAGGCCGCCCAGCGGTCGCCCGTGTACGCGCTGATCAACACGTATCGGGTTGCGCTGCCGCTGCACCCGGAGTACCGCACGATGCCGATGGTCTGGTACGTGCCGCCGCTCTCGCCGGTCGTCGACGCGGTGACCCGCGACGGCCACGACGGCGAGGACATCGGGAACCTGTTCGGTGCGCTCGAATCGCTGCGCATCCCGATCGAGTACCTGGCGGGACTGTTCACGGCGGGCGACACCGACGCCGTCGAAGCGGTGCTGCACCGGCTCGCCGCGATGCGCTCGTACATGCGCGACATCAACCTGGGCCGGGACACGCGGCCGGACATCCCCGACGCCGTCGGCATGACCGAGGAGCAGATGTACGAGATGTACCGATTGCTCGCCCTTGCCAAGTACGACGAGCGGTACGTGATCCCGACCGCCTACGCGGCCGAAGGCCACCAGCTCGAGGAATCCGCCACCGACTGCGCGTTGTCGTTCGAGGGCGGCCCCGGCATGTACGACTCCGGGCCGTTCGGCGAGGCCAGCGGAGGTCCCGTTCCCGTCGCGGTGGAAACCTTCCACGCGCTCCGGCAGCGGCAGACCTCCGAGGGGATGGCGGCGAACGCGTCGAATCCCTCCCGCGTGAACCTGCTCAACTGGGACGGCAAGGGCGTGCCCCAGGGCCTGTTCCCGGCCGGGCATCGAGTCGAGAACCGGGGGAGCGGGCGATGAGGGGGCTGCTGCGCCGTGGCGCGCGCGACACCGCATCGCGGCACCTGCAGCACCGGCTGATCCGGCAGGCGGCGTCGCTGCTGCTGGCGTACCCCGACGAGCGACTGCCGTCCCGTCTCGCGACCGTCGACCGGCTTCTCGGGCACATCACCGGGGAACCGGCGGAGCTGCTGGGCCGGACCCTCGCCGCCCTGCGCGACGGCGATCCCTTCGCCGCGCAGGCCGACTACGTCGACACGTTCGACATGCGCCGGCGCTCGACGATGTACCTCACGTACTGGACCGGCGGCGACACCCGCAACCGGGGCGCGGCGATCCACGCGTTCGCGCAGGCCTACCGCGACGCCGGCGCGGAGCCACCGCCCGGGGAGGCGCCCGATCACCTCCCGGTGGTGCTCGAATTCGCCGCGACCGTCGACCCGGACGCGGGGGAGCACCTGCTCGCCGCGCACCGCATCCCGATCGACGTGCTCCGGGTCGCGCTCGGCGAACGCGATTCCCCGTATGCGGCGGCGATCGAGGCGGTGTGCGCGACGTTGCCCCCGGTCGGCGATCAGGAAGAGCGCCGCGCCCGGCAGCTCGCGGAGGCCGGGCCGCCGGCCGAGGCGATCGGCCTCGAACCGTTCACCCTCACCGTCCCACCGCGCCGGACCGCAACCGTCTCGGCCCAGACCCGAGCCGAAGGAGTCGACTGACCATGTCCGCAGGGGAGATCTTCTGGGACGTCGTGCCGTACGTCACCATCGCCGTGGTGGTCGTCGGCACGTGGTGGCGCTACCGCTACGACAAGTTCGGCTGGACCACCCGCTCGTCGCAGCTCTACGAGAGCAAGCTGCTGCGCATCGCCAGCCCGATGTTCCACTTCGGCATCCTCGTGGTGATCGTGGGGCACGTCATCGGTCTGCTCATCCCGCAGTCGTGGACCGATGCGATCGGTCTGAGCCAGCACGCGTACCACGTGCAGGCGGTGACGCTGGGCACCGTCGCCGGGATCGCCACCCTCGTCGGGATCCTGTTGCTGATCTACCGCCGCCGCACCCGCGGACCGGTCTTCATGGCCACCACCGCCAACGACAAGCTGATGTACGTGGTGCTCGTCGCCGCGATCGTCGCGGGACTCGCCACGACCCTGATGGGCTCGGGTGTGGTGGGGGAGGAGCACAACTACCGCGAGACCGTCTCGCCGTGGTTCCGCTCCATCTGGATCCTGCAGCCGCGCGGCGACCTCATGGTGCAGGCACCCCTGTCGTTCCAGCTCCATGCGCTGATCGCCCTGGCCCTGTTCGCGCTGTGGCCGTTCACCCGCCTGGTGCACGCCTTCAGCGCACCCGTCGGATACCTGTTCCGCCCCTACGTGGTCTACCGCAGCAGGGACGTCGCCCCCAAGGGGCAGCTGGTCGGGTCGCGGCCGCACCGCCGCGGGTGGTGACCGGAAGGGGTGCGCGGCGGCGCGTGTAGTGTGAGATGTTCCGTCCAGCACACCCACTCGCCTGTAGGACCGTCGAACATCTTCATGGCCGCCACCCGCCGCTCCGCCGCCGCTCCGTCCGCCGCCGTTTCGTCCGTCGTCGCCTCCGCGTCGGCACCCACCGAGCCCGACTCCGGGGTTCGGCGCACCCACCTGCCCGGGGGGCTCCGCGTCGTCACCGAGCACGTGCCCGGCGTGCGCTCGGCCGCCGTCGGCGTCTGGGTGGGCGTCGGCTCCCGCGACGAGCAGCCCTCCGTCGCCGGTGCCGCCCACTTCCTCGAGCACCTGCTGTTCAAGGCCACCCCGACCCGGACCGCGCTCGACATCGCCGAACTCGTCGACGGGGTCGGCGGCGAGCTCAACGCGTTCACCGCGAAGGAGCACACCTGCTTCTACGCCCACGTGCTCGACGACGATCTGCCCCTGGCCGTCGACCTCGTCGCCGACGTCGTGCTGCGCGGCCGTTGCCGCAGCGCCGACGTCGACGTCGAACGGCAGGTCGTCCTCGAGGAGATCGCAATGCGCGACGACGATCCCGAGGATCTGCTCGGCGACGCGTTCCTCACCGCCCTGTACGGCGACCACCCGATCGGCCGTCCGATAATCGGCTCGGTCGAATCGATCGAGGCGATGACCCGTACCCAGTTGCACTCGTTCCACGTGCGGCGGTACACGCCGGACCGCATGGTCGTCGCCGTCGCCGGCAATGTCGATCACGACCACACCGTGGAACTGGTCCGTCGCGCGTTCGCCGGGCACCTCGACCCCGCCACGACCGCCGCCCCGCGCCGCGAGGGCAGTCTCCGCCTGCGTACGACGCCGACGCTGAGCATCACCGACCGCGACGGCGAGCAGGCCCACCTGGCGGTCGGCGTGCGATCCTTCGGCCGCCACGACCACCGGCGCTGGGCGCTGTCGGTGCTCAACACCGCCGTCGGCGGCGGCTTGAGCTCACGGCTGTTCCAGGAGATCCGGGAGAAGCGCGGCCTCGCCTACTCGGTGTACTCGGGTGTGGACACCTTCGCCGACACCGGCGCGTTCTCCGTCTACGCCGGCTGCCAGCCCGAGAACCTCGGCGAGGTCGCCGCGCTCGTCCGCGAGGTGCTCGCCGATGTCGCCGAGAACGGCGTCACCGAGGCCGAGTGCGCCCGCGCCAAGGGTTCGCTGCGCGGGGCTCTGGTCCTCGGCCTCGAGGACACCGGGGCCCGGATGAACCGGATCGGACGCAGCGAACTGAGCTACGGCACGCACTGGAGTGTCACCGAGACGCTCGAGCGGATCTCGTCGGTGAGCGCGGCGGAGGTCCGCGCCGTCGCCGCCGAGCTGCTGCACCGGCCGTTCGCCGCGGCCGTCGCCGGACCGTATCGCCGGCCCCGGGACCTGCCCGCCTCGGTGCGCGTCCTCGTCGCGTGACCGCGGGCTGAGCACGGTCGAGGTCGTCCGGTTGCGTAGGCTGCTGCGGGACGGCGATCGGACGAGGAAGCGTGGAGAGTCAAGTGAACGCAGCAGCAATTCGGGTGGGTGTGCTCGGCGCCAAGGGCAAGGTCGGGCAGGCGATCTGCGCGGCCGTCGAGGCGGCCGCCGACCTCGAGCTCGTTGCTGCGGTCGACCGGGGCGACAGCCTCGACGACTTCGTCGCCTCCCGGGCGCAGGTGGTGGTGGACTTCACCCACCCCGATGTGGTGATGGGCAACCTGCAGTTCCTCGTCGAGCACGGCATCCACGCCGTCGTCGGCACTACCGGATTCGACGACGCACGACTGGACCGGGTCCGCGGCTGGCTGGCCGCGCAGCCGGAGGTCGGCGTCCTGATCGCGCCGAACTTCGCGATCGGTGCCGTGCTGTCGATGCGCTTCGCGCAGGCCGCCGCGCGGTTCTTCGACTCCGTCGAGGTCATCGAGCTGCACCACCCCAACAAGGCGGACGCGCCGTCGGGCACGGCCTACCGCACCGCGGCGCTCATCGCGCAGGCCCGCGCCGCGGCCGGTGTGGGCCGCAGCCCCGACGCCACCAGCACCGAACTCGAGGGTGCCCGCGGCGCCGACGTGGAGGGGGTGCGGGGGCACTCCGTGCGTCTGGCCGGGCTCGTCGCACACCAGGAGGTGCTGCTCGGCACCCAGGGCGAGACCCTGACCATCCGCCACGACTCGATCGACCGGTCCTCCTTCGCGCCCGGCGTGCTGCTCGGCGTGCGCGAGATCGGGGACCGGCCCGGCCTCACCGTCGGCATCGACCCCCTCCTCGACCTGTGAGGGGCGACCTGGTCAAGGTCCTCGCGCCGATCGCCTTCATCGTCGTCGCGCTGGGGTTCTACTTCGTGCTGCTCGGCGGGCGCGGGCTCGAACTGGTGCGCTCCGGCAACGCCGCGGCCGTCGGGCTCGGCATCGGCGTGCTGCTGCTGCCGTTGGTGGGCGTGTGGATCGTCTACGCCACCGTGCGGGCCGGTTTCCAGCACCAGCACCTGTCCCGGCGGATCCACGAGGAGGGCCTCGAACTCGACGTGCGCGACCTGCCGCGCCGGCCGTCGGGCCGGATCGACCGCGACGCCGCCGACGCCCTGTTCGAGCGGGTCAAGAAGGAGTGGGAGGCCGACCCGGACAACTGGCGCAACTCCTACCGTCTCGCCCGCGCGTACGACTACGCCGGCGACCGCGGCCGGGCCCGGGAGACCATGCGCCGGGCCGTCGCGCTCGAGAAGCTCGAGCGCCCGCAGTCCGCCGACTGATCATGCGCCCCGGCGTCGAGCGAATGTATCGTTCATCTCCTCAGCGGTAGCGGGCGATACATTCGCTCGGTCCACGCCCCGGCCGAAGCCTGATCGCGGTTGCGGTTGTCGTTGCGGGGCAGGGACACCGATCGGTCGGCGACGTACCCTGCAGGGTGTGACCGAGGCCCCCGCCGACGGTGAGCGCACTCTGCTCGTCGTCCACCACACTCCGTCCCCGTCGACCCGCGAACTGCTCGAGGCGGTGCTGGCCGGGGCGCGTGACCCCGACATCGTGGGCGTGCGGGTGCGGACGGTGCCGGCGCTGGGTGCGACCGTGCCGGACGTGCTCGCCGCCGACGGTTACGTGTTCGGCACCACCGCGAACTTCGGATACATGTCGGGGGCACTCAAGCACTTCTTCGACACCGTCTACTACCCGTGCCTCGACGCCGTCGCGGGCCGGCCGTACGGGTTGTGGGTACACGGCAACAACGACACCGCGGGCGCCGTCGCCTCGGTGCGCAAACTCGTCACCGGACTCGCCTTGGCGCAGGTCACGGAGGATCTCGAGATCACCGGGCCGATCGACGCAAAGGTCCGTGAACGCTGCTACGAACTCGGGGCGACCGTCGCGGTGTCCGTGTCGGAGGAGTGCTGACCGTCCGGGACGTCGCAGGCACCGGACACCGCGCGGTGCGTCAGAGCTGCTGCTCGACGAACTTCGTCAGGCCCCGCTCGGCGGTCTCCATCGCCATCTTCTGCGCCTTCTTGACCATGAAGCCGGGCAGCGGGATCTTCGGATCGATCGTGAGGGTGAAGTCGACGCGGGTGCCGCTCTCGGTGGCGGTGAGGGTGTAGGTGCCGTCCTGCTGGTGCTGCTGGTGGCTCTCGACCAGGGTCCAGGACATCGATTCGTCGCCGTTCCAGTAGTAGTCCACCACCTGCTCGTCGTGGAGACCGATGATGGAGACGGTCATGCGCACGCGGTGCGGGCGGCCGTCCGGGTGGGTGGTCTCGACGACGACGGTCTTGTGGGGCCCGGACCACTCCGGCAGCCGGTCGACCGCGGCGATTCCCGCCATCACGCGACCCGGGTCGGCCTTGATCTCGAAACTGCTGGAACTGCTGACGGCCATGGGCTCACTTCCTCGTCTTTCGGGTGACGTGCGTCGGCAATGTACCGCACGGCCTCCCGCTCAACCGTCCTCGCGCTCGGACGGTTCCGACGTAGCGGACGGGCCGGGCCCGGTCTCCTCGGCGCGACGCGTCGCGGCGCGCTCGTCGGCGCGGCGCTGATACCGCATCTGCTCGCGCAGCGCCCCCTGGACGGCCTGCGACACCCACGAGTTCAGTGACACGCCGTTCTGGGCCGCCGCCTCCTCGGCGCGTGCCTTGATCTGCTCGACGAGGCGCAGCGTCACCCGGCTGATGTCCCCGGTGACGTCCTCGAAAGTCGTTGCGGTGCCTGTAGTTTCGGTGGGCGCATCCGTGTGCACCTCGAGCACCGCCGCGCTGCCGTCGAGACGCACGGTGACCACCCGGTCGCCGAGCTCCTTCGAGACCTCCGCCGCCATGTCCGACAGTGCCCGCAGCACGGCCAGGCGGGCGGGCGCGGCGACCGCTGTGGCGAGGGCTGCCGCGGTCCGGCGGGTCTGTTCGTCGCCGAGCTCCGCGGCGGCGACGAGGGACTCGGTGATCGCGTCCAGGTACGGGTCCAGGTTCATGACGCCATACTGATGTCAACGATGATGTCAGTCAAGACGTCAACACGCGGCCCGCGTCCGGTGCCGCCCGCGGCGGCGCTACGGTTCGACTGGATCGACAACCTGGAGGAGAACCGATGGCGCCCGAGCCCGTCACGCTGAAGGTCAGGCTGGTGGCCAAGACCGAGTTCGTCCCGCCCGCCGACGTGCCCTGGGAGACCGACGCCGACGGCGGGGAGGCACTCGCCGAGTTCGCCGGCCGGGCCTGCTACCAGAGCTGGTCCAAGCCCAACCCGCGCACGGCCACGAACGCCGGGTACCTACGCCACCTGCTCACCGTCGGGCACCTGTCCGTGCTCGAGCACGGTTCGGTGAGCTTCTACATCACCGGCATCTCCCGGTCGTGCACCCACGAACTCATCCGGCACCGGCACTTCTCCTACTCCCAGCTGTCCCAGCGGTTCGTCCGCGGCAGCGACGCGCCGGTCGTGGTCCCGCCGGCCGTGGCGGGGGATCCGCGGCTCGAGGAACTGTTCCTCGCCGCCGCCGAGTCCAGCCGGGCCGCGTACATCGAACTGCTCGACGCGCTCGACGCGAAACTGTCCCACCTGCCCGAGGGGCCGATCCGCGCGAAACAGGCCCGCGAGGCCGCGCGATCGGTGCTGCCCAACGCCACCGAGACCCGCGTCGTCGTCACCGGCAACTACCGGTCCTGGCGGCACTTCGTGGCCATGCGCGCGACCGAGCACGCCGACGTCGAGATCCGCCGCCTCGCCGTCGAGTGCCTGCGTCAGCTGCAGGACGCCGCGCCGAACATCTTCGGCGACTTCACCATCACCCGCCTGCCCGACGGCTCCGAGGTCGCCGCCAGCGCCTTCGCCGCCGACACCTGACCGGCAGGTGTGTGTGGAACAGCCCCCGTCACGCGGTAGCCTTCTGACCATGACCAACGGTGATTCCGCTTCTGCTGTCGAGCTTCCGTTCGGCACCATCGCCACAGCGATGGTGACCCCGTTCACCGCCGACGGCAAGCTCGACGTGGACGCGGGTGTGCGTCTTGCCGCCTACCTGGTCGACGGCGGCTGCGATGCGCTGGTTCTCGCGGGCACCACCGGCGAATCGCCGACCACCACCGAGAACGAGAAGCTCGAGCTGATGCGCGCCGTGCTCGCCGCGGTGGGGGACCGCGCGAAGATCATCGCCGGCGCCGGCAGCAACGACACCGCCCACAGCGTCGAACTCGCCCGCGACGCCGCGCGGGCCGGCGCCCACGGCCTGCTCGTCGTCACTCCGTACTACTCGCGGCCGCCGCAGGCCGGGCTCTACGCCCACTTCACGGCCGTCGCGAACGCCACCGACCTGCCGGTCATGCTCTACGACATCCCACCGCGCTCGGTCGTGCCGATCGAAACGGAGACGCTGCGCCGGCTCGCGGAGCATCCGCGCATCGTGGCGGTCAAGGACGCCAAGGGCGACCTCAACGCCGGTGCCGAGCTCATCGGCACCACCGACCTGAAGTTCTACTCCGGCGACGACCCGCTGAACCTGCCGTGGCTGTCCGTCGGCGCCGTCGGATTCGTCAGTGTCATCGGGCATCTCGTTCCCGGCCGGCTGCGCGAGCTGTACGACGCCTTCCAGGCCGGCGACCTCGTCCGCGCCCGCGCGGTCAACCTGAGCCTCATGCCGATCCTGCGCGCCGTCTCCCGCCTCGGCGGGGTGAGCGCGTCGAAGGCAGGTCTGCGGTTGATGGGTCTCGACGTCGGCGAGCCGCGCCTGCCCCAGGTGGCGCCGACCTCTGCGCAGATCGACGCGCTCGCCGCGGATCTGCACGCCGCGGGGGTGCTCGCGTGAGCCG
>NZ_PCZU01000260.1:0-860 GCF_002887785.1 Rhodococcus sp. ENV425 | reverse complement strand
GTAGCCGCTGCGGGCCACCGCGATCCACACCAGCCCCCACGCCATGGCCGTGGCGACGGCGAGCCGCCCGTGCCCGGCGACGGCGAGGAGCACCGACACCGCGGCGACCACGACCAGGACGAGCACCGCCCAGGTGTCGGCGCCCAGCGCGAACGGGTCGACCTCCGCGGCGCGCAGAGCCGCCGCGGTGTTCGCGACCGTGGCCACCGCCACCCAGCCCAGGTACAGGAACATGGTGCCGTCCACGACGACGCCCTCGAGGCGGGACGACGGCGCGGTGCGGGTCAGGCCGAGGAAGATCCGGACCAGCACGGCCAGCAGCGCGGCGATGACCGCGACGCTGACCGCGAGCAGTTCGAGCTGCACGACGAGGATCCACGCGGCGTTGAGCAGCATCGACGCGGCGATCCACCGGCCGAGCGTCCGCTGGCGAGGGTCGGCGTGGTGCGCGGGCAGGGCCTGCCACACCGCGAGCGCCAGCAGGCCCAGGTAGATCACCGACCAGATCGAGAACGCCGGACCGCCCGGCGCCACCGCCGTCGCGTCGGCGGACAGCGCCCCACCCGCCACCTCGGAGATCGGTGTGCCCACCACGGCCCCGGATCCCAGGAAGGAGACGGCGACCGCGGTGATCGCCGACACGGCGACGCCTGCGACGCGGAGCCGGTCGGCGGAGGTGGCCTGGGGTCGCGTCGAGCTCGCCGGGGAAGTCGTCATCCCCGGAAGATGCCCGGCGTCGCCGTGTCCGAAACGTCCCGTCCGTTCGGGCTCGGCTGTTAACTTGAGCGCCTGGCACCGACGACGGAAGGAGCGCGATGAGGGGTACGGGGTGGCGGCTGCGGGCGCTCGCGTGCATCGGC
>NZ_PCZU01000259.1:670-991 GCF_002887785.1 Rhodococcus sp. ENV425 | reverse complement strand
CGGCTGACGCCGAGCGCGTCGGCCAGCGCCCGCTCGGCGGGCAGGCGCGCGCCGACCGGGAGCCGGCCGTCGGCGATGCGGCGGCGCAGCGCGGCGGCGACGGCCCGGTACAGCGGACCGCGGTCGGCTCCGACATCGCCGAGCAGCGCCGCGAGCCGGGCCGCGGACGGGGTGGCGGACACGTCCTTCATACAGTCCACTTTCGCACGGTGGACCGGAATCTCCGGTCCACCGGCCCGAGAGAATAGGACCATGATCTTCCTGGTCGTTCTCCTCACCGCGCTCAGCCTGGCGGCGGCCACCTGGACAGTGCTGGACACC
>NZ_PCZU01000259.1:0-635 GCF_002887785.1 Rhodococcus sp. ENV425 | reverse complement strand
CCGGTGCGGTATCGGCGGGCCGCCGCGCAGTCACCACACGCCCGACTGACCGCCCCGGCACACCGCGCCGGCCCGCGTCGGGCAGCATGAGCTCATGAGTTCGCTGACCGACGTCGAGGCCGTCATCGTCGCGGGCGGACGCGCGACCCGCATGGGCGGCGTCGACAAGCCCGCACTCGTCGTCGGGGGCCGGCGCATGCTCGACATCGCGCTGGCCGCGGTGGCCGGGTGCCGCCGGATCACCGTCGTCGGACCACGGCGCGACGATCTCGACCCGGCGGTGGTCCAGGTCCAGGAGCAGCCCGCCGGGGCCGGGCCCGTCGCCGCCCTCGCCGCCGCGGGTCTTCACGCACCGGTGGTGCTGGTCCTCGCCGCCGACCTGCCGTTCCTCACCGCGGACACGGTCACCGCACTGGTGGAGACCCTGCGCGGCGCCCCCGGAGCCGACGCGGCGTTCGCTGTCGACGACTCGGGCCGGATCCAGTTCCTGCTCGCCGCGTGGCGTGGTCCCGCGCTCGCCGGCCGCCTCGCCGGGCTGGGGACGGATCCGGCCAATCAGCCGATGAAGGCCCTGCTGCCGGAGCGCTACGTCACGGTTCCGGTGGCGGGGACCGCGGACTGCGACACCCCGCAGG
>NZ_PCZU01000039.1:0-34314 GCF_002887785.1 Rhodococcus sp. ENV425 | reverse complement strand
TCAGCACAGGGTTCCACAACACTCTCTCAGCCGGTGAAGCGCGACACCCCTCTATGTCAGGGTGAGTTGAGTCCATTGGGTCATTGCAAGCCAACCCACGATAGAGGGCGAGAGAAGGACCAACCGCGATCATGACCAACTCGATCACAGTCCTGGACAATGACCGTATGGAGGACGAGGCGAACCATCCCAGGGCCGGCGGTCCGCAACCACGGCGGACGTTCACTCCGGCGGACAAGCTCGCGCACCTCGACGCCTACGAGCAGGCCTGCGAGACCAACGAGGGTGGGGCGTACCTGCGTCGCGAAGGCTTGTACTCGTCGCTGATCGTCGAATGGCGCCGCCAACGCGACGCCGGCGTCCTCACGGGCAAGAAGCCGGGCGCGAAGATCGGCAAACTGACCCCCGAACAGGCGGAGATCGCCCGCCTCAAGCGGGAACTGGAACGGGCGAACAAGAAGCTGGCCACTACCGAGACCGCACTGTCCATCATGGGAAAAGCGCACGCGCTCTTGGAACAACTCTCCGAGAGCGCGGACGCCGACGAGACGCGGAAGAAGCACTGACAGCCGCCCACCACGCCCTCACCGCAGCCGGGGTGACCACCCGTGCCGCAACAACATTGACCGCTGTGGCCCGCTCGACAGCGACCCGCACCCGGGAACGCCCGGCCGCTTCCGTCCCATCCGTCTCAGCGGTCATGCGTGCGCCGGCGAACAAGCTGTCCGCGCTCGAGCGCCGCCGGGTCGTGGAGGTGCTGTGCTCGGATCGGTTCGTCGACCGGGCGCCGCTCGAGGTGTACGCCACCCTGCTCGACGAGGGCATCTATCTGTGTTCGGTGGCGACGATGTACCGGATTCTGCGGGAGAACCGGCAGGTCAGCGACCGGCGTCGGCAGGCGCGACATCCGGCGCGGGCGTGTCCGGAATTGGTGGCGCGAGCCCCGCGGCAGGTGTACTCGTGGGACATCACGAAACTGCCCGGCCCAACCAAGGGTGTGTATTACGACGCGTATGTGATGGTCGACATCTACTCCCGATACATCGTCGGAGCGCACGTGCAGACCCATGAATCCGGGCTGCTGGCCGTCGAGTTCATGACCGATATCTTCGCCACCCACGGGATCCCCGAGGTGGTGCACGCGGATCGAGGCACGTCGATGACGAGCAAGTCGGTCGCGACCTTGCTCGCGGACCTCGATGTGGTCCGGTCGCACTCGCGGCCGAGGGTGTCCAATGACAATCCATACTCCGAATCATTGTTCAAGACATTGAAATACGGACCGGGTTTCCCGGAGCGGTTCAGTTCGGTGCACCACGCCCGGGAGTTCATGGACTCGTTCGTCGCGTGGTACAACCACGATCACCGTCATACCGGAATCGGATTGCACACCCCGGCCGATGTGCACTTCGGTCTCGCGGCACCCAAGGCGACTGAGCGTGCTCGAGTGCTCGCCGACGCCCGCCGCACCCACCCCGCGCGCTTCGGTACGACGGACCCATACCCAACGATCCTGGCCCTACCCGCCGACGCCTGGATCAACAAACCCGTCCAAGACCCGGCGACCGAACCGGACACCGAGGAAGTCGCCGCTTAACACCCGGTGGACTCAATCGCCTTGAAAAATTCCGGTGTTCGTCGCAGGCGCCGACGGCGGCGACCGTGCGGTGAAGATGGCCGACATGTTCCTCCGGGAGCTCGCCACCCCGCCCGCCGACGACTGACGCCGGCGCACCCGCGGGGGCAGCAGTCGCGGCACCCGCCGGCGCCGAGTTCGCACAGCCCCCGTGTCCGGATCGACGCAGACACAGACGATCCCGTCGGGGACGGACCACGTCCGGCAGAGCGGGCTGCGCCGGCGCCCCGGTCGAGGAATGCGGGGAGCATCCCTGCCCGCTCCTCCCCTTCGGAGAGGGACGCGGGTCCGGATACAGCCAGCCGGACGGTCCGCGCCACGTCCCGGTAAGCCCGGCCGGGGAGCGCCGTTCGATATCGACCCGGGAGCCTGCGCGCGTGGTCGTGGGGCCCGGGCATCGGCGGGCCGAGACCGTCCGGTGCGCCCGCAACCCCCGCCGTCGTTACGGTCCCCGGGCACAGGTCAGCGCCGTGAGGGTCTACGACGCCGCGTCGACCGGACCGTGACGGCCGGACGCGTCCGGCCTTGCCCGGACGGCAGTGCCGGCGCCCCGCGCCGCACCCCCTCGGATCGACGGTGGACGCCCCTGTGGGTGGCGGGGTCCGTGGTCGTGGCAAGGCCCCGAAACCCGCCCTCGGAGGCGACCTGGACTCTCGAACGGGCCGCAGGGCGGGGCGGAGACGATCTTCTGCGATTTCCCGCCTGTGTCGGGTGATTCTGCCGCGGTCCGCGTCCCTGCCCGGGTCGATGGCGGAGGCA
The DNA here is from genome assembly GCF_002887785.1 of Rhodococcus sp. ENV425. Taxonomy (NCBI): domain Bacteria; kingdom Bacillati; phylum Actinomycetota; class Actinomycetes; order Mycobacteriales; family Nocardiaceae; genus Rhodococcus; species Rhodococcus sp. ENV425. Next base: position 31,919 of record NZ_PCZU01000039.1, on the reverse strand, counting down.
CGCAGCGAAGGTCGGCATCGGTCCGGACGCGCACGCCTTCGGGCCAGCAGTTGCCGGTGTCGATCCCGGCCCCGTTGGGACCGCTCCAAGTGGGGCAAGCGCCTTTCCAGGCGTGTTGTACGGGTCACATACAGTCAGTACGCTCGGTTCGACGAGTTGAGCTGAAGGGTCGGGCCGGCGACGGTCCGGCGCCTCGAACACCACAGGTCGACGAGGATCCGGCGGTCAGGAGACGCACATGGGTTCATCACGCACACGCACGCTCCGGCCGGTACCGGATGCGGAGACGCGGGTGGTCTTCCGGACCATCCACGGCTACCGCCGCGCGTTCCGGCTCGCCGGCGAGGGGCCCGCCCTGCTGCTGATCCACGGGATCGGCGACAACTCCTCGACCTGGCAGGAGGTCATCCCGCATCTCGCCCGCAAGTACACGGTCATCGCCCCCGACCTGCTCGGCCACGGACGCTCCGACAAGCCCCGCGCCGACTATTCGGTCGCCGCATACGCCAACGGTGTCCGAGATCTGCTGTCGGTGCTGGGCATCGAGCACGTCACGGTGGTCGGGCACTCCCTCGGCGGCGGCGTCGCGATGCAGTTCGCGTACCAGTTCCCGCAGATGGTGGACCGGCTGATCCTCGTCTCCTCGGGCGGCGTCACCAAGGACGTCCACCCCGCCCTCCGCCTGCTGTCCATGCCAGGCCTGAGCGAGGTCCTCAAGCTGCTGCGGCTGCCCGGCGCGATGCCGGCGGTACGCGTCGCCGGCGACCTGCTGGGGCAGTTGCACGACACGCCGCTACGCCCCGGTGTCTTCCTGCACGACACGTCGGATCTGATCCGCGTCCTGAGCGGACTGCCCGATCCGACCGCCTACGAGGCGTTCCTGCGCACACTGCGGGCCGTCGTGGACTGGCGCGGCCAGGTGGTGACGATGCTCGACCGCTGTTACCTGACCGAGAACCTGCCCGTGCAGCTGATCTGGGGAGATCACGACAGCGTGATCCCGGTGAGCCACGGTTACCTGGCGCATTCGGCGATGCCGAATTCCCGGCTCGACATCTTCCGCGGCGCCGGTCACTTCCCGTTCCGCGACGATCCCATCCGGTTCCTGCGGGTCGTCGAGGAATTCCTCGACTCGACTGCGCCTCTCGTGTTCGACGAGCAACGCTGGCGTGAGTTGCTGATCAACGGCGTCAGCGAGAACCAGATCACCGGCAGTCCGGCCACCCGGCAGGCTGTGCTCGGTGCAATGGGTGCCGACGAGCGCAGCGCCACCTGAGAGCGAGGAAGAGGACTTTTCGATCCCTCCTGTGCCGGTGCCCCGGCTGCGGTGTGGCGGGGGCGCTGCCCGCGGCACCGGAACCTCAGTCGGTGATCTGCGCTGCTCCGACCGCCGGTGCGGAACCCGGCGGGGCGAGGGCCGGCAGGCGGGTGAACCGGCCGGACAGCTGGTCGTGGCGTCGCCCGGCGTCGTCGAGCAGGTACATCGTCCCGGCATTGACCGGATGAGTCAGGACGAGGAACTCGGGGGCCGGTGGGACACCAGCGGTCACCACATACTTCTCGGTCGCCGAAGCCAGCTGTGCGGGGTCCTGCACGGTGCGGTAGACCACCCCGATGGTGGTCTCGTCCTCGAAGACGGCCCGCACCGCCTCCACGATGGGCACTCCGTGCCGATAGGCCGCGAGCAGGGCCGGATCGGGCACGCCGGCGGCCTTGGCGGCACCGCCCGGTGCGGTGGGGGGAGGGGTGGTGGGAGGAGGAGCACCATGGGCAGGTGCGGCCAGCGCCAGCACCCCCCACACGAGCGCTCCTGCGACAAGCGATCTACTCCGTCCCGACACCGGCTCTCCCTCTCGCCTCGACGATGCCCGGCACCTTCGACCTCCCGGGGCTGCTCAGGTGGGCATACCCCGCCCGGCACGCGGTGACACCGCACCGACTACCAAGGGGCAATACAAGAACGGGCTCGCGCCCGGACCGGCCCGCCCCACGGGCCGAGCAAGGCTGCTTGCACCGGAGCCGGCGACACCGGGCTCGTTCTTGCGCCGACGGGTCTGTAACCGCCACCGGGACTCCCACCTCCGAGAGTTGCGCACGGGCCCCCTCGTCTGCGGCGAGACCGATCGCTGCCGGGTTGATCTTGGTCTCCCGGTTTCGGTTCGTCACCACCGAGGACTTCGGGGCGAACCGGAAGACACCGAAGACGACAACCCCAGTGACATAGATCACAGACGAAGTGTGCGTATCCCCCGTTTACACGCACCTGCTGGTGGGGTAACTCCCGCAACACAGCCGATGTTACGAATACGGCTCTGCCGGAACACATTACAGCAAGGAGGAAACAATGACCGAGATCCTGAACGCGTTTCTCGTCAACTTCAACGCCCTGCTGCAGACCATCAGCACGGGCAGCGCCCAGCTCCTCGGCACCATCATCTGATCGGAACTGCCGGGAGGGAAACGGAGAGTTTGTCTCCCGCGCGGGTTCGGCGCCCGCCCTGGCCGCAACGGCGATCCGGCCGTTGCGGCCGCGGCATTCCCCGGTGGGTGAGACCGAACCTGGCTTCCGATGCCGACGTTCAGAACTTCCGCGCCCGCAGGACGGCACCTACGCTCGCTTACCTTGATCACAGTCCTTCGCTGAAGGGCTGCGCTCACCGGACCCGGGGTGACTTGCCTTCGCCTCTTCGCCTGATCCGGCGGTGGTGCCGACGGGCGTGGCGACGTCGACGCACCGCCGACAGGGACACGGCCCACCGAAAACAGGGGCCGGCTTGTCGACGGCACGTGAAAACTGACCACGGTATGGCATCTCAATTTTGACCCCCTGACCACCGATCCTGGCTGAAGTCGAGCCAGGAGGGACGAAGGGATGTTGTCCGTGGAAGATTGGGCCGAGATTCGTCGTCTGCATCGCAGCGAACGGTTGCCGATCAAGGCGATCGCCCGGGTGATGGGGATTTCCCGCAACACGGTCCGCTCGGCGCTCGCCGCCGACGGTCCTCCGAAGTACCAGCGAGCCAAGGCAGGCTCGATCGTCGACCCGTTCGAACCCCGCATCCGGGAGCTGCTGGCACAGTTCCCCACGATGCCGGCGACGGTGATCGCCGAACGGATCGGCTGGGAACACTCGATCCGGGTGCTCAGTGGCCGGGTCGCCGAACTGCGCCCGGTCTATCTGCCGCCCGATCCGGCCTCGCGCACCACCTACCTGCCCGGGGAGATCGCCCAGTGCGATTTCTGGTTCCCCCCGATCACCCTGCCGGTCGACCACGGGCAATCCCGGACCTCGACGAAACTGCCGGTGTTGACGATGATTTGCGGCTATTCCCGCTGGTTGTCGGCGGTGCTGGTGCCCACCCGCGGCGCCGAGGACCTGTTCGCGGGCTGGTGGCAGCTGCTCGGCCGCCTCGGCGCGGTGCCCCGGGTGCTGGTGTGGGACGGCGAGGGCGCGGTCGGGCGGCGACGCCACCGCCGGACGGAACTGACCCGGGACTGTCAGGGTTTCCGCGGCACCCTCGGGGCGAAGGTGCTGATCTGCAATCCCGGCGACCCGGAGGCCAAGGGCGTCGTCGAACGCAACCACGACTATCTGGAAACCTCGTTCCTGCCGGGCCGCTCGTTCACCGGCCCGGCCGACTTCAACCGGCAGTTGTCGGCGTGGGTGGCGGGGGCCAACACCCGCCGCAAACGGGTGCTCGGATGCGCACCGGCCGATCGGATCGACGCCGACCGGCAGGCCATGCTCACGCTGCCGCCGGTGCCCCCGCCACCGGGTGGCGCTTTTCGACCCGGTTGGCCCGCGATCATTACATCCGGTTCGACGCCAACGACTATTCGGTGCATCCGGCGGTGATCGGCCGGCGCATCGAGGTCAGCGCCGACCTGGACCGGGTGCGGGTGCGCTGCGAGGGCACCGTCGTCGCCGACCACGCCCGGGCCTGGGCCAAACACCAGACCGTCTCCGACCCGGAGCACGTCCAGGCCGCTGCGGCGCTGCGCCGCGACCGCATGACCCTGGTGCACCGGCCGGCCGAGACCGAGGTGCAGATCCGGGCGCTGAGCGACTACGACGCCGCCCTGGGCATCGACGACTACGACGGAACGGTGGCGTGATGACGACCCACACCCGAGCATCGGAGCGGGATCTGACCGCCGAATTGAGTTTTCTCACCCGCGCCTTGAAGGCCCCGACCCTGCGCGAGGCGGCACGGCGGCTGAGTGAGCGGGCCCGGGCCGAGAACTGGACCTACGAGGAGTTCCTCGTCGCATGCCTGCAGCGAGAGGTCTCGGCGCGGGAAAGCCACGGCGGTGAATCGCGGATCCGATCGGCCCGATTCCCGGCCCGCAAATCGTTGGAGGAGTTCGACTTCGATCACGCCCGCGGTCTCAGACGGGAGACGATCGCGCACCTGGGCACGCTCGACTTCGTCACCGCCAAAGACAATGTGGTCTTTCTGGGACCACCGGGAACCGGGAAAACCCACTTGGCGATCGGGATCGCGATCCGGGCCTGCCAGGGCGGGCATCGGGTGTTGTTCGCCACCGCCGCGCAATGGGTTTCCCGACTGGCGGACGCCCACCACAACGGCCGGCTGGAAGCCGAACTGGTCAAACTCGGCCGTTACCCGCTGCTCGTGGTCGACGAGGTCGGCTACATCCCATTCGAGGCCGAGGCGGCGAACCTGTTCTTCCAGCTCGTCTCCAGCCGCTACGAACGGGCCAGCCTGATCATCACCTCGAACAAGCCGTTCGGTCGATGGGGCGAGGTCTTCGGGGACGAGGTCGTCGCCGCCGCGATGATCGACCGCCTCGTGCACCACGCCGACGTCGTCTCGCTCAAGGGTGACAGCTACCGGCTCAAGGGCCGCGATCTCGGCCGCACCCCCACCGGCCGCACCGCCGAGGATTAGCGGCCTCACCGACCGAGAGGGGGTCAATTTTCGGATGCCGGAAAGGGGTCAAAGTTCAGGTGCCGTTGACACCGGCTCCCACCCGGGACGGGAAAGTCGTCGACGGGAAGCCTGATCCGCCCCCGGACCGAGGATTCCGGTGAGCTACCGTGAGACGGCCGGAGCGTCGGGCGCGCCGTCAGGGGAGGGGCGAGACGCCCACTCCGGCGCCCTACTTCGGCCCGCTGTCCCCCGGTCGCCGCGCCCACCCGACGTGTCCTCGGTCCCGGACCCGCTCGTGTGCTCCCAAGAGGACAACGCTGGCGACTACCAGGCACAGTGCCCGCCTCGTCTGCCTCCGGAAATAGGACCCGGTGCGCGTCCCCCGGTGCACGTCCTAGGCCGATTCCTCGGTGTCCCTGGACACGCCCCGTCGGCTCCCCCGCGCTGGTGGGGTGACGCACCGGCTTTGCGGCGTCGGGAGCCGGGTCCGCCGGAGCTACTTGCGGCGGGGCAGGCGCACCACCTGCACGAAGAACTCGTCGATCTGCCGGACCGTACCGAGGAACTGATCGAGATCGACCGGTTTGGTGACGTAGGCATTGGCGTGCAGCCGGTAACTGCGGGCGATGTCTTCCTCGGCCGCGGAGGTGGTCAGCACGACGATCGGGATATCGGCCAATTCGGGATCGCCCTTGATGGTTTCGAGCACCTGCCGCCCGTCGTACTTGGGCAGGTTCAGATCCAGCAGGATCAACTCCGGTCGTGGGGCGTCGACGTAGTCCCCGCGCCGATACACGAAGTCCAGTGCCTGCTCGCCGTCGCGTACGACGTGCAGTTCGTTACCGATGTCGTTGTCGGCGAATGCTTCGCGGGTCATCAATTCGTCGCCCGGGTCGTCCTCGACCAGCAGGACATCGATCGGGTCGGCAGTATCGAACATCAGGTGTACTCCTTGCGGTGTCGGTGGCGGGGGCGACGAGACCGAACTCGGCCTCGGCAGGGGTCATCGAGCAGAGGGCAGCAGACCACCGGGGCGCCGGCCAGGAGGCACCGTCGTGGTCGCCCGGCCGGTACGAGCGCGGCGACCCCGGGGTGCGCGCGGACGACAGTCCGCGTCCCGGCGCACGTGTCCTCGTCTGCCCACGCATTCCCGCCTCGTCTGGGCTCGGTGACAGTGCGGCTGTGCGCAGCGGCGACGATCGCTCCGCGGGACATCAGCAGAGCCCCACGATCAGAAGGAACGGCGAAACTCATCCGGGTAGCTTTCCGGCTCGCAACCGGCACGGCACCGAGGCGTGCGGCCATCGGACCTGCGGGCAGGGCCATCGCTCGGCACAACAGAGGGCAATCGGGCGGGCTGGTTGCTGAACCCGGAAGCGAACTGTAGCTCACTTCGCTCCGGCCCGTAGCGAGGTGCCGCTCAGCGGTACCGCCCGCAGCATCCCGCACCTGCGGGCGCAGGACAGATCCGGTGCGGGGGTGAGATCCCCGCGCCCGGCTGCAAGGATGGCCCCCGTGATCGAGACGCCCCCCACCCATGCCACCGACGAGGACGAGCCGCTGATGGCGGTGACCGTCCAGCACCGCGACAGCCTCGCCATTGTCGCCGCCCGCGGCGACATCGATCTGCTGACCGCCCCGCAACTGCGCACCGCCATCCACCAGGCCCTGGCCGACGCTCCCCGCGCCGTGGTCATCGACCTGAGCGCGGTCACCTTCCTGGCCTCGGTGGGCATCGCGGCCCTGCTCGACGCCCACGCCGCCGCCGGCGGCGCCGGCGCAGAGGTGCCGTTCGCCGTGGTGGCCCGCGGCGCCGCCACCGCACGTCCCCTCGAACTGCTGGGACTGACCGAGCTCTTGCGGGTGCATCCCGACCTCGACGCCGCGACGATCGATCTGGGCACGGCGCTGAACCCTGCGGCGCCGCGGCGCTGACCGCACGGCGGCGCTTGACCGCCCCGACACCGGGGTACCCGACACTGCGCGGACAGACCCGACTGCGGATCCCGCGCCGACATCCGAGGAGCACCCCGTCATGCGCAGCCCCACCCGCACGGACTCGGTGGCCGAGTTTCGGCAGCGACTCGACCGAGCCGATGCGGCCGCTCTGACCGCGCTGCGCGCCGAGCTGCGCCGGTGGCTGACCGCCCTCCCGCTGTCGGCCGCGATGCGTGCCGATGTGCTGCTGGCCGTCTACGAGGCCGCCGCGAACGCCGCCGAACACGCCTATCCCACCACGGCGGGTCCGCTGCGCGTGCACGCCACCTATCACCGCGGGCGGCTGATCGTCCTGGTCCGTGACCACGGCCGCTGGCGCATCCCCACCGACACCCCCGACAGCTCCCGGGGCAACGGACTGGTCCTCGTCGGCGCCGTCAGCACCGACTCCGCGGTGCATGTCGATGCCACCGGCACCACGGTGACGATGCAGTGGGATCTTCGCACCGTCCCCACGCACGCGTAACCAGCGCAGCCCACCCCGAGTCGGCGGCAGACGGCGGCAGAGTGCGCCGACAGCAGCGTGCTACCGGGAACCGGGCGGGTCGACCGCCGTGCGCAGCACGGCCCGATCCCCCGCCGTCGGCGACGTACCGGTCAAGACCCGGCACACCACCTCGAGATCCTCATCCGTCAAGTCCGCGGCACCGGATCCGGTGCCGCGGTGCGACGACGCATGGCTCATGCTCACCCCCGTTGCGGTATCCATCCCTGAGGCCGACCCACGCCCGGCCCGCCGGCGCACCGCGTGTGCTCGGACACAGCCATACCCCGGGCGTCGCCGGGTCACACCTCGAGTCGGACCCCGGGACGTCCTTGCCGGGACCGGTCCTCGCGCAACGACTTCGGGGCCGACGCTGCGTACGCGACGGCCCGCAGAAAGTTTACGAACGAAACAGTCGGGTATGCCCCCGGGAAGCCGGTCCGACTTCGGGACCGCGAGGAGGTAGGAAACATGGTCGACTCGTCTGCCCGCCGGACCCGCCCGGCGGTGGTGCTGCCCTCCCAGGTGCGCGGCCATTTGTCCCTGTTCGATCGGTTCGCCACCCGCGCCGACGCCATGGTCTCGCGGGCGGCGTTCTTCGCCTTCTGTGTGCTGCTGGTGCTGGTGTGGGCCCCGTCGTTCCTCGTGCTCGACAACATCGACACCTGGCAACTGATCATCAACACCGTCACCACCATCGTGACGTTCCTGCTGGTGGCGCTGCTGCAGAACACCCAGAAACGCGCCGACGACGCGGTCCAGCACAAACTCAACGCCATCGCCGACGGCCTGGCCGATCTGATGGCGCAACTGTCGCACGAGCATCCCGGACTGCAGATCGACTGCCGAGAACTGCGCGCCGCCGTCGGTCTCGAACACCGCGAAGGCGCCTAGACCGCCCCACCGCTCGGCGGGAGACCGCGGCGAGCAGAACCAGGCGGGCCGCGCCACGGTAATCGCGGCATGCGGGTCACTGCATGCGCCGAGACCCGCTCCTGTGCGGGTGTCGTCTGCAACTGTCACCTCCCAGACGGCACCTCCCGTGGCAGCCACCGAGCCGGCTATCCGAGCTCGGTGGCTGCCACGGCCGAATCGACAACCCCCGTGCACCGCGCCGCACTGCCCCGCACCGGTCGGGAGGCTTCGTCACCCCCGGGCCTCTGCGTCCGCCGCGGGAACCCGCAGCTCCGGCGCACCTCCACCGCGGCGACAGCTGCCGCACCTCCCGCAACGAAAAACAGCGGGTTGTCCCCGATCGGCACCAGCAAGCTCGGTACGACAAGCCGCCAGTCAGATGCTGCGTACTCCACTCCCGCCCAGGGTATTCCAGTCGTACCGTTCGCCTCCGACCCCCGCCTTCTTCCAGGAGACCCTCATGAACAACACCTCGTCTCTGCCCGAGCGCGCCCGACACGTGGTCGACGACGCCGAGGGCAAGATCAAAGAGATTACGGGCACCCTCTCCGGAAACGACGATCTCGCCCGAGCCGGAATCGAGGAACAGGACGAGGTGGACCGCAGACGCCACGGACCGTCCGAGGCGCCCCCGCCCGACTGAGCCACCACTTCGCGTGGGCTCATACCCAGGGTGCTGCGCTGCGGTCAGCACGACTCCCCCCTTCCCACCGAACCCCAGCCGTATAGATGCGGCATCCGCAGTCGATCCCACCCCACCCACGGTTGGCTGGGGAGTCGGGTCCGACCCGAGACGATCGCTGTGCTTCCCGGCAGGGCGACCATCTCGAATTCGAGCGCCCTCGGCCGACGCGGCCCTGGGACCACGAAGCGGACAGAGAGAGCGCGCTGCGGTCCACGTGGTCAGGCGACAGTCCGTCAGTCGCCGTCGCCCACGACACCGTCCCAGCCGCCCACCCACTCGCGTGGATCGGAGACGGGCTGGGCCTGCACCTGCTGCACCTCGCCGATACACGCCCTGGACAGCAGCGCCCCCAGCGAGATCGCATACCGATTGGGCCGAGCCCCGTTCCGTTCCTCGTCCGAGTCGCCGTCGACGGCGGGATCGTTCTGCCGCAGAGATACGGTGGGTTCGGGCTGCTGACCGTTCATGTTCACTCCTCGAACGCCCCGACGAAGAGGTCGCGGGCACTTCAACCGGGGAACTTTGTCCATCGTGGCACACCTGTGCACATCCGGGACCGCTGTCCATTGCAACCGTCGTTCGGGACCAAGGTCGGCGTCGGCGGGTGAGTCGTGGCCGGTCCACCCGGCGGGGTATTCGGTTTTCTTCTATTTTCCGTCGAGGCCGGTATTCGTCTGTCGTTGATTTGCTGACGAAGGTCGGTGGTCAGCTACAGCCCTCCAGGTATTCCGCCCAACCATCGACAAAGCCGCATTCGTACTCGGCGGCTGCAGCGTTGTCGAGGCGCTCCCCCGGCTCGGTGGTCAGCCAGATTTGGCCCCGCTCGGCGTCGTCGGCTGTGGCGTCACCGTGGTGTGCGCGATCCACCGCGGCCGCATAGCCGGCGGCATGTCCGCGCTGGTAGGGGCTGCTCATCGTTGATCTGCCTTCTCACTCGTCGGCGTCGGTGTCTGCGATGGCCTCGGACTCGAGGTCGAGGCGGCCGAGGACGCTGTCGTCGACTGCGGCCGCGAGGGTGGCCTGGTATTCGTACAGGTCGAGGCGTTCGAGCGCGCCTTCGACGCTGTCGGGGGCGGCGGTGATGCCGATGCGGGGGCGGGCGTCGATCACCAGATTCACGAACGACCCCTGCTGCCCTGCCCGGTGGGTGGCCCGCACGAGCCGCCGCATGGCCGCCGTGCCGGCGAGGACGGCGTCGACCTCGGACGCGGCGGTGCCGGCCTCGTGTGGGGGGGCCGGATCGCAGGTGACGGTCCAGGTGTGCATGACGGGGTCCCTCCTTGTGCGGTGGTGGGGGTGGCACCGGTGCCGGGTATCAGTGTGCCCCGCACCGGTGACCGGTCCGGGCGCAGAACGAGCAGGTGGCCCGGTTCTGTGGAGAACCGGGCCACCTGGGGACAACGGGGGTCAGCTGCGGCCTTCCAGCGCGAGGGCCTTCTCGTCGGCCGGGAGGAGCACCGAGCGGGCTACCTGCACCGTGCGGGCGATCTCGCCGATGAACGCGGCGTGTCCGGCCTTGTCGAAGAACCGGAAGATCAACGGCCCGGCCTCCACATCGACCCAGTGCACGTGGCGGCGACGCTTCGGATCGAACGCCCCTGCAGGCACGATGTTGGTCTGGGGCACAGCCGACCAGTGCACCGTCACCAGATGCTCGTCGGCCACGAACCGATCCAGGCCGAGCATGAACTTCTCGGGCAGCGCCATCAGATACCCCCCGCCGAGCGGGCGGCGCAGCGCCGTGACCAGGCCCCGGGCCACGGCCGGGTCGGTGAACACCATGCGGATCGCACCGAAGGTGGCGAACACCGCCGCGCTGGCGGTCAGCGCGCTGGTGACATCCAGGCGCACCTGCTGCTCATCCCCGGTGTGGGTTTGAGCGCTGTGTGGCGGTTTTCTGTGATCGCTCGGGGGCGTTAGTTTCCGATCACGAGGATGCTAGCGGCGGATTCTATGACGTCGTCGGTGATGGTCTCGAGTTGGTTGATCTTGAGCACTCGGGCGATCTGCGGGAAGAGGCGTTCGAGGAGTCGGAAGTTGCCCCGGGTGATGCGTTCGATCGCGGCGATAGCTTGAGCGTCGGTGAAGTCGTCAGGGTCGAGGGTGCGGCCGAGGCGTTTCCAGTGGCGGTCGAGGACGAAGAGCAGTTCTTCTCGGCCGAGTGCCCGGTAGCGGTGTGAGAATCCGAGGCGAGAGTAGAGCTGCGGGTAGTGGCGGAAACGCTGATCGATGCCAGGCATACCGATGAGGACGATTGCCAGTTGGTGGCGATCGTGGTGATCGCGGAGTAGTTCGAGCGCAGTCGGGGTCAGGCGTTCGGCTTCGTCGATGATTAATAGTTCGACCCACCTGGTCACGTCACCGGTGCGAGCGCCGGTGGCCTTGCCGATACTGCGTTGATGTTCGTCGACACAGATCCCGACTCTGATGCGTAGGTGCTCGATCTCGGCCATGAGCTGTTTATGCCGGGGCAGGACTTCGGGGGTGTAGAACACTGTGCGGGTCCGGTTTGCTGTGGCGTGGTGCTTCGCGTCGTCTTCGGTGCGGGGACCCCATTCGTCGATGTATGCGCCCAGGGTGTCCCAGTGGGCGTAGCGGCGTGCCGAGAGGGTCTTGCCGATGCCAGCATCGCCGTGGCAGATGCCGATCGTGTGTTCTTTGCGCACGGCGTTCGCGAACTCTCTAAAGCGGCGGTGTTCCTTGGTGACGATGAAGTCCTTGGTCATCATTCATCCTCTTCGTAGGTTCGCAGCTTCGATCGGCGGGCAACGGGCGCAGTGGTGCGGGGTTCTTCACGATCGGCGATACGGGGGATGCGGTCGTTGATGTCTTTACGCAGTTTCTGGCGGCGGGCACGGCGTGCTGTCTCGATCTCGCGCAGGCTCAGTCTCTCGTTCGGGTGGGCCTCGTCGATGGCGACGCAGACGAAGGTGTCGTGGTCGTAGACGCGGATCTCGGAGACATCGCGCGGGTCGTATCGGATCGTGACGGGGCGCCCAACGAACGGTGCCAGGGTCGATGAGCGGTAGCGGTGGCCTTGGAAATGGATTCCGTCACGCTGCACGGTGCGGTGTTTGGGCACCGTCAGCAGTAGTCCGTCGAGTTCATCGAGGGATTCGGGCATGCGCGGCAACCAGCCATCACCAATCCACGCCTTCTTCGGGCTCGTGCCGATCTCCCGGTGAGTCCGCTCGTTGTAGGTGGCGATGAAACTGGCGATTTCTTGATCGAGCGCAGGTAGGTCCAACGATGGTTGCGGCGCCTTTGCCCCGGGCGCCAGGTGTCCTGGCAGGGTGGCCAGGAGTTCGGTGTTGACTGTGCCGAAGAATCGCTCAATCTTGCCTCGGCCTTGCGGTCGTCCGACGGTCGAGAAGATGAGGCGGATCTTCAGTGCGATCGCGGTGTACTCGAGGTGGTGGCTGGTGAAGTCGCTGCCGTGGTCGATATAGAGGACGTCAGGTAGCCCGCACATCGCCCAGGCCGGATCAGTCTTGCGCCAGATCGCCTGTCGTAGCGCCAGCGCGGTGTTCATCGCCGAGGGCGCCCCGGTGAAAACCATGTATCCGCAGACAGCGCGGGAGTAGTCGTCCATCACCACCGTCAGCCAGGGCCGCTCGGCGGTGCCACTGGCGCCAGTGATGAGGATGTCGAGTTCGGTGTGATCGGCTTGCCACGTCGTATTCGGGCGTTCGGCACGATGGCGGAACACCAGTTCGTACCGGTCCCGATATGCTGCCGGCCCCTCCAGAGCAAGCGTCACCAGGGCCGGGTCCAAAGCGAGGACGATGGCGCGGACCGTGGCATAACTCGGGGCCGCCAAACCCAAGCGCCCCGCTTCGGTCACGGTGAGCCGATGCAAAGTAGCGGTACTCGGGCGTGGGCGGGTGAGCGCGAGGTGCTCGAGGAACGTGACCAGTTCCGCCGGAGTACGTCGAGATCCCGTGTCGCGCCGTGGCCGCGGCTCCAACGCCGCGATGCCGCCGGTCTTGTAGAGCTGGTGCCAGCGTTGCAGGGTGCGCAGCCCGGTACCGGTGTCGCGGGCCAAGGCCGTCAGCGAGATGCCGTCCTCGACGTGAAGTCGCAGGATGCGCCACCGCTGCGGCCCGTCCACGTCACACCTGCTGGGAGACCGTGTCGCGGTCGCGGGCAGCTTGTTGGTGCCGGTAGAGAGTGGCGCGGGACCACCCGACCAGCCGGGCGGCCTCTTCGGCTGTGCGGCCCTTGGCTCTGGCGTCTCGGGCGATGTCGAGTTTTTCGGCAATCACCGCTGGGTCAACAGGTGGACGACCGAAGCGGGTGCCGCTCTGCTTCGCCGCAGCGATGCCGGCATTGACTCGCTCGGTGATGAGCTCGCGCTCGTACTCGGCCAGCGTTGCGAGCATGCCCAGCATCAGCCGGCCGGAAGTGGTCTCCGGGTCGATGCCGTCCGAGAGAGACTGGATCTTGACGCCCTTGTCCCGAAGCAGGTTCACAGTGTTGAGGACATCGATCAGGGAACGGCCGAGCCGATCGATGCGCCATACCACGACCGTGTCGCCGGGCTCGACGTAGTCCAATAGCCGCTTCATCCCGGGGCGCTCGATCGCGGTCCGGCTACCCGAGGTCACATCCGCAAACACATCCCGCTTCTGCACCCCGGAATCCACGAGTGCATCCAACTGCAACTGCGCGTCCTGACTCGCGGTACTCACGCGGGTGTACCCCAACAGCCTCATGACCCGATTGTGCCTCACAAACCCCTGCCGAGCACCACCCTGCGACACTTTGCAGTGAGACGACTTCGAGAGACGAAAAATGTGTCCATTGACCCATGAAGCGATCTCGAATTTCAGCCTCCACCTGATGTCTCATAAATCTTTAGGTTTTTAAGGCGCTGTCCCAACAGTTCAGCAGACGCTGTATAGTTCAGTAAGTGCTGACTATTGTTTCTCGTGTGGATGTGATGAACCGGTTAGGGCGGGCGATGGCCGACCCGACGCGGTCCCGGATACTGCTGACCTTGCTGCAGCAGCCGGCCTACCCGGCGGAGCTGGCCCGCGATTTGGAGCTGACACGGTCGAACGTGTCGAACCATCTGGCATGCCTGCGCGACTGCGGGATCGTTGTCGCAGTGCCCGAAGGCCGCCAGACCCGGTACGAGATCGCAGACCCGCACTTGGCGCGGTCGCTATCCTCCTTGGTCGAGGTCACCCTCGCGGTCAACGAAAACGCCCCCTGCTTGGAGCCCGACTGCTCAGTGCCGGGTTGTCACGCCACGGAGGTGCAGGCGTGATCCTGTCCTCGGCCCTGCAGGCGATCGGCCTGTTCATTGCCACCAATATCGACGACATCATCGTCCTGTCGCTGTTTTTCGCCCGCGGAGCAGGCCAACGCGGCACCACCGCACGCATTCTGGCCGGCCAGTATCTTGGCTTCGTCGGCATCCTCGGCGCCGCAGTGCTCGTCTCCCTGGGCGCGGGAGCCTTCCTGCCCCCGGGGGCCATCCCTTACTTCGGACTGATCCCACTGGGCTTGGGACTGCGGGCCGCGTGGCAGGCCTGGCGCGGGGACGATGATGACGACGACGCAAAGATCGAGGGCAAGAACGTCGCAGTATGGACCGTGGCCGGCGTAACCTTCGCCAACGGCGGCGACAACATCGGCGTCTACGTCCCCGTCTTTCTCAACGTGGGCACGGGAGCCGTAGTTGCCTACTGCATCGTGTTCCTGGTGCTGGTGGCGGGACTGGTGGGCCTGGCCAAGTTCGTCGCCACCCGCCGACCGATCGCCGAAGTCCTAGAGCGCTGGGAACATATCCTGTTCCCGACTGTCCTGATCGGCCTGGGCGCCTTCATCCTGATCAGCGGCGGAGCATTCGGACTCTGACAAAACCGACGCAAACCCCACCACGCACCCGTGAGTCGCCGACTCGCTCTAATTCTTCCGGCCAGAACGCCCGATTGGTACGTCGCCGCCAAGAAGTAGCCACAGAAGACCGCCACAAAGCGATCAAGTCCACACGATCGAGTGCCGGACCGTTTCGGGGTGTGCTGTTTGAGGATCGTCAAACAGCACACCCGCGCTGTCCCCGCAAACTTCCGCTACCATGAGATTAGTTGCAATTATTGTTTAATAATTAGGAGTAAATCATGGACAGTTATAGCGAGTTGCGAGCGGCGGTAGTGGACGCCGGCGTCTACACCACGACGATGGAAACGCTGAAGCGGATCCAGGACGCGGGACGACTGGGGATCCACGTTCGATCCGCCATCAGCCGGGCCTTGGCCTCTCACGGGATCGGACACCTCCCCGCCGAGTTGCCACCCAATCAGGACGACGAGGTCCGCCTCTACCTGCTGGGCACTCCCATTGCCGATGTGGTGAGCGCCGTCCTGAATCCCAGCGAACGTGGGGATGCGATGTTGCGTTCCGTGGGCTCGTCCGACGCTCAGGAAAAACTCGCGGTGATCCGCGACATCGTGTGCAGTTCCTCCACTGAAGGAGCCTGACGTGACCGCACCTGCCGAGGATTTGGGGGCGGGCCGTGCATGTCTTCGTTGACGAGTCGAAGCGCGACGACTACATCCTCTGCGCTGTGACCGTCGTACCGTCCGGCGTCGACGAGATGCGCAAACGGATGAGAGAACTGTGCCCCAAGGGAAGCAGCCGACTCCACATGAAGTCGGTGGACAGAAAGACAGCGCCCAAGATCGTGACCGAGGTCGCGAAGTTGAATGCCGACAGCCGTTTGTATGTGGTCAAGTCACGCAAGCTTTCCGAACGTGAGGCGCGGGACCTCACGCTCACTGCAGCTGCTCACGATCTGGTGGAGCTGTCTGCGAGTCGAGTGGTCATCGAGTCGTGCGATCAAGATCGAGAGGACAATCGGGTGATTCGGCAGGCGGTAGGTCCGCAGGCCCCGTTCGAGTACCTTCACGATCGTCCGAGCAATCCGTTGCTGTGGCTTCCCGACGTTCACGCCTGGGCGTGGGGTCGGGGCGGGTCCATACGCCGCAAAATCGAGCATCGCATCGAGGTCATCACCCTCTGAGATGCGCGAAGGCCCTCTCCGGAGGGAGAGGGCCTTCGGTACGTGTGATGGGCACGCAAGGCTGGAAACCACCTGGTGGAGCTGCCCCGAGGGGTACTTACGCTCCGGAGACCTCCTACACGGACCACTTCCCTCGACTACTGTCTCGGGCACCACATACTGTACCACTTTTGTACCGTTTCAGTACTACTTCGATACTGGTTCGGCGCTACCTCGACGGCATCCGTGTATACGTTTGATCAGTCGGTTTCGAACCCCGCCTGGTCGAATTTGAGGACGGCGGCGTTCTCACGGACCGTGCGGATCTTGTTCTCGTCGAATCCGTTCGGGGTGGTGGCGGTGATCTCGACCCGGACTTCGAGGTGAACGCCGTCGGCTGCGGCGAGGTGTTGGATGATCTCGTTGGTGATCTTGTTGAAGTCGCGGGCGTAGAAGTCCGGGTGCAGGGCGGTGGACCCGAAGAATCGGGTTTTCGCCATCGGAGCGGTCCCCTCGGTTTCGCTGCGGCTACCGGTGTATGCGCCCGTGGTGGCTTGGACCGTCGCACCGGCGGTAGGTGCGGTCTCTTCGTCGCCCGCGGTGGGGCCACCCTCGTGCTGAGATGCGGTCTCGCCCTGTGCTGCCTGATACTCGGCGAGTTCGAGTTCGCGTTGCGCCTCGGCCCGGGAAGGCTGGACCAGCAGCAGCGCATCGGTGATCTGCGGCACGCTCACCTGATCGGACGGCAGAACCAGCCCGAGATAGTTCTGTCCGTCCCAGTCGACTGCCAGTGCGAAGCCGGTCTGTTGCCAGAACATCTCGTCGGACACCGACTGCACCCCGTGTTCGAGGACGGTGCGATCGCGCAACCTCGCCAGGTACGGGTAGGTGGTGTAGTAGTCCCACAACTGGCCGAAGCTGAGGTGGCCCTCCCGGTCCCAGGCGGCCTTGAGGGTGCCGGACAGGTCGTGGCGGATCAGGCCGGCGCTGCGCTGCAGGGTCAACAGCGATTCGTTGCGCAACTTCGCCGCTGCCCGGGCAGCCAGATCGGTGGTGGTGCCGTCGGCCTTGAACGCTTCGATCTCGAGGGGCTTGGTCGCATCGCGCTGGGTAGGGGCGAGCACCCAGTGATAGGTCTGCAACAGCCGGTCGGCGACGGCCTGATTGTGAGTGGCGACCCGGTCGACGGCCTGCTGCCGTTGCGCGGCCGTCAGGTTCAGGTCCTTGTCGGCGTTGTCGCGGATGTAGGACCAGGCCAGAAAGTCCCGGACCGCGCTGTCGAGTTCACCCCAGCGGGCGTCGTCGGCGGCCAGGAAGGCGACCATGTTGCGGTGGGTGCGAGCGGCACTGCCACGGTGCTCGGTGACGTCTTTCGCCCAGATCGCCGCCGGGGAGTCGGCCTTGGCCTTGCGGTTGTGCAGATACGCGGGCGGCACGATCACCAATCGCACCTCCGGCACGTCCGGCACGTCCGCCGACGAGTCGGGTGCGACGTGCACGCCGGCGAACCCGTCCGACGCCGTCTTGCGGTGATCCTGCAGTCGGCGCACGACTTCGGCCCAGACGTCTTCCTTGTGGAGGCGTTCGGCGTGGTCGCGGGCGGTGCGGGTGGTGTTTGCCTGGGTGTCGTACCAGTACAGCGACCCGGAGTTGTAGAAGTAGGTGGCGGTATTGGCCAGGTGGTTCAGCGCCGAATGGAAGTTACCCGGCACATCCCCGGGAAGGGCGGTTCCGAGGAAGATCCGTTGCTTGTCCAGGCCCTTGTGCGCGGAAGTGAGTGTGGGGGTGGCGCCCATAAAGACGGTGCGGGCCAGGCGTTGGGTGGTCAGGCGTTGGCCGAGCAGCTGGTTGGTGTTGTCGACCTGGGCTGGGGCGGAGTTCGGTCCGTCGACGTCGGTGTCGATCAGGGCCTTCCATTGGTCGTCGAGGTACTGGGTCAGTTCGGTGACGACCTTGTCGGCGCGTAGCGGGATCGATCCGGGCATGATCAGCGGGGCGGTGTCGTTCTCGCGCCAGAGCTGACCGACGATGACGTTCATCAACCGCAGGACACCGCGGGTGCGCTGGAAGCGTTCGAGGGTGGACCAGTCCTGGTAGAGCCGGTCGAACAGCTCCGGGTGGATCGGATAGGAGCGGCGGATGCGTTCCTCGTAGTCGAGTTCGCGGACCTCGCGGGGAAAGTCGCCGCTGTTCTTGACGTAGAACGCCACCATGGCCTTGGCGGTGGCGTTGATCTTTGCCAGGGCGGTGCTGTCCGGGGTTTCGAACAACCGGCGCCGGACGATGTGGAAGCTTTCCTCGGCGTTGGCGGCGCGCCACTGCTCGGCGACACGGCCGACGGCCTTGCGCAGCATCTTCAATGCTTCGCGGCCGTTCTGTCCCCCGACCTCTTCCTCGTCGCCGACGTACTCGCCGTCCTTCATCTCCGCCGAGGCGGGGATGGAGATCAGCACCAACGTGCCCGGGACGGCTTTGGCGGCCTCGGTCAGTGCTTGGGCGAAGGTGAACTGGGCATCGAAGGTGCCGTCGGGCAGCTCCTCGTGGCCGAACAACAGGCGCGCGTAGGCGACCCATTCGTCGATGAGGATCACCGACGGGCCGAACCGCAGGAACAGCTCGCGCAGTGCTTCGCCGCTGGGGTTGAGCCGGTTGGTGTCGGATTCGGAGACCATCGCATAGCCTTCGGCACCGCCGAGGTGCCAGGCCAGCAGACCGCCGATGGTGTTGATGCGGGTGCCGTCGGGCATCACCTTCACCGCACCGGCCTTGATCTGGGTGCCTACCAGCGCCACCCGACGGGCAGCCGGCAACTCGGTGCCGGCGAGCAGGTCCTGTACTTCCTGCGGATAGTCCACCAGCGGCCGGCCCGACGCCAGATGCCACACCGCCAGCATGGAGTGGGTTTTACCGCCACCGAAGTTGGTCTGCAGGTTGATGATCGGCGCGGCGTTCGGGTCACCGGACAGTCTCTGCATCGCCGGGACGAGCAGATCCTTCAAGCCTTCGGTCAGGTAGGTGCGGGCGAAGAACTCCACCGGATCGGTGTATTCGGGGTCGCCTTCGCCGCGGGAGACCATCGCCAGGTCTGCGGCGAACTCGGCGGCATGGAAGTTGCCGCTCTGCACATCCTGATGCGGGCTGAGCACCAGCCGCCACGGTTCGAGACCGTCGGCGCCGATCTCCGCCGCCGCGGAGGTCTTGACGACCTTGCGGTCCTGCTTTTCGGAGCTCAGACGCATGAGCTCGATCCGGGAGCGTCGGGCCTCATCGGCCTGGTCCGGCGCCCCGATCGCGCGGAGGAACCGCTCGGCGGTATCGAGGGCCCGATACGCGTCGTCGGCGGAGAACGATCCGTTGTGCGCCCAAGTGTTGCGCACATCCCGCAGCTCTGTCGCCCAGGATTGCTCGGTGCGGGAGAGGTGGTCGGTGAACGGATACCAGCCTTTTTGGATCTGGTTGGGGATCTGTTCGGTGATCATTCGCAGCCCGTTCTGCGGGTCGGTGCGCACATACGTCTTCGCCGCCCCGACGCCCTTGGTCTTGTCCCGCGCTGCCAGGAGCGCCGTCCAGTCCCCACCTTCCGGCAGTTTCTTGGCCAGTACGTAGGTGTGGAACTCGTCCAGCGCGGGCCCGAGAAGCTCGAAGATCCGACCGATGCGGTCGCGGTTGCTCACAGCCATGGCACGGTTCCTTCTAGGTGTCCAGCGTCAGCTGGGTCGACGCGGTGCGGGACTCGGCGACGATGTCGTTCCATGCCGTACCGAGAGAGTTGAACTCGATCGCAACCTGGGTGCGCTTGAGGTCCTCTGCGATGGTGAACAGCAGAAACGACAGCTCCTTGCACAGATCCCGATCGATCGACTCCGGCACCCGCGACAGCAACGCAGCGGCGGCCGGTACGCCTTTCTCCGACAGAGCGTGAGACAGGTGCATCACCACTTCCCATGTACTGATATGCGGGTCACTGCCCGGGTCATAATCCCTGACCGCATACATCTCCCCCAATGCAGCAGGGGACAGCAGCGCGACCTTCCCGGCGCGGCTGGTGAGAATGCCGGATCGTTCGAGGTGCTCAAGAGAGGCGTTGCGAGCTCGGGCCATGTTGTCGGCATCACCGAACTTGCCCGCGTCAAATCCGTGCTGGCGGAACCACGCGATCGCAAATCGCGTGTCCGAGTCGAAGTCGCCTTCCTGCTCTACGAGTACCTCGTCGAGAATCTCGTTGATCCTGGCCAAGGCAGCACGCACCGTCATCTTCGAACCGTCGTCATTTAGCACTCCGACGTAGCGGGAGAACACTGCCATACCAGGGCCGATTGCAGCCTGGGGCAGGTCCACCGGGGCGATCGCACCTTGCTGCAACTCGCGGAGTGCTTGCGGAAGTTCATCCTTTAGTGCATTGATGAATCCGCGTCGGTCGACGGTCGAAGCGGATTCTGTTCGGGGACGCAACGCCAGAACAATGGACGAGGCGAGAGCATTGGTTCCCTGCGACAGCATCCGGTTTCCGAGTTCGCTACGCATAGGCCAGGTAGCTGTAATCGCCCACCCTGAGTGAATCATTCCCTCTAGCAGGGTTTCCCAGCCTGTTGATGCCTCTCCATTGTCATTGGCGTCTTGTTGCTTGAAGGCGTAATACACCGTGATCGGAAAATCTAGCAGTGCAGACTGGCGAGCACGGCGGAATACCTCGCGGAACCCTTTCTCGAAGAAATGGTGTGCGCCGTCCTTGCCCTCGTGGCGGTAGGGGTTAGCGACGAGCTCCTCGGCCTTCGGGACAAGCATCGATCCCATCAGCTCGGGATGGATCGAGCGCAGCGAGCGGCGGAGCCAAACATAGAAGAAGTCGGACAGATCCGAGTAGCCGATGTTGTCGTAGTAAGGAGGATCAGTAGAGATGACGTGACCGGTGAATGCGCGATTGGTAGCAGAGGCATGAACGGCCGTTGCCGTCGCCGCTGCAGGCTGAAGATAATCGAGACACTTGGGAATAAACTTGAACGCAGGTCCCCAGCCACCGGCTGAGTTGCTAAAGCAGTTCGCATCGGCAAAGTCCCATGTCATCGGGATCGCTTGGCGAGCAAAGAAGTCTCCGACCTGCTCCTTACCCGCATCAGGCCGCCATCTGCATAACGAAGCTTGGTAGTTTGTGAATCTACTGACCCCTAGTCCCAGGTAGGTTGCCACCGCATCTGCATAGGCTGCCGCGCCGGTACCGCCCGCTTCGAGTCGGCCGCCTTCAGGTACACCAGCCGCGAGGGCGTTGGCGAGGACACGTTCGCGAGCGTCGCCGACTAGGTCACTGAAGGTGATCAGTGCGGTTAGCTGGCGAGAGGTGAACAGGTCAGCGAAGGTAGTCAAGCCATACGGCGGCGTCCAAATATCTTTCGGGTGATAACCGAGTTCCTGATCTGGCACATCTATGGGTCGCTCAACTTGTGCTGCAAGCTCGTGTTCAGGCGTGGGGTCCAGGTAGATGCGAGTTCGCCTGCCCTCGGCAACGGTAGCCATGAGTTGAGCACCCATACGCCCGGCACGACCTTCAGCTTTGATGTGTTCCCGCTCTACGGCTGCTCCGCAACCGATGCACACTGCCCCCGTACGTCCCACGGTGCCGTCAGTGTCCTTTGTCGGCCCCTTCTTTGGGTCGTGGCCGATGCTGAACTCCACCTTGCCGTCGACAACCGATGGGACGACGTAGGCTTCCTTGCCTTTCTTCTTGCCGAGCCACCACGACCGGACGAGGGGCATGGCAATGCCGCAGGCGGGGTTGGGGCAGGTGACGGTGCGGGCCCAAATCCATGCGATGACAGTGGCTTCGGTGCCGTCCGGAAGTTCCGCCTTCGGGTACAGGTGACCGATACGTTTTTCGGCTTCGTCGCGCATCCACTGCCCGTAGCGGCGGACGTCTTCGGCCAGTCCGGTAGCCCGCGGCCAGGTATTTATCTGTGCGTCCGCTGCCCCGGGGAAGACGGGGGGGCGCCCGGCGAACTTCGGCGGGATCTCGATCAGCGCTTTGTTGATGAGCACTGCGACTGGGTTCAGATCCGATGCGTGGGCTTCGAGGCCGAGCCGCTGGGCCTCAAGGGGGATGGTGCCGCCACCGGCGAACGGGTCGAGAATCGGCGGCGGGTTGCCGTCCGTGGAGGCGAGGATCTCCTCGCGGGCTCGGCGCAGCAGGTTCTCGTCGCCGGCGTTTTCCCAGACCACCAGTTGCTCGATGATCTCGTGCAGGCGTCTGCGTTCCTTCGCGACGGCCTCGTCGGTAGGAAATCGATCGGGAAACGAGGACGGATCGTCGACGAGTTGCGCGAAGAGCACGGCGCGGGCGGCGGCGAGGGGTCGGCGGGCCCACCACAGGTGCAGGGTGGAGGGGTGGCCGTGGCGGATTGACTTCTCGCGGGCCGATTCGGCGTTGATCTTCTCCAGCGGCAGTGCAACCTCGATGAGCTTGCGACGGGGAACTGCGGTGGTGTCGGCGGTCACGAAGTGGGGTCCTTCTCTACGTACATCGGTGCTGCGGGAGCGTAACTACGGGAAACAGTAGTGGCCGGGCGTGCCGGGATCCGGCGGCGGTGCCCGGTCCGGTCGGGACGGGAGGCTGCTAGGAGGGTGGTCCGCCTTTCGCCCAGGTCTTGGCCCAATGCAGGCGTACCTCGGTGGCGGCGAGATCGCCAAGGTCGATGCGCCGGAAGGGCTCATGCACATACCGCAACTGGTCGTGGTCGGGGCCGCGGTCACTGACCGAGACCATGGCGAGGCGGTGGCGGTCGGGGACGTTCTTGCCGTAGAGGACCTCATTGAAGGTGACGGTGAAGTCCTCGGCGCCTTCGATGCGGCCTTTGACCTCGATGAACACGTAGTGCCCGTCCTGCGGGTCAAGGGAGCGGATGTCGTAGCCCTTGTTGTTGTGCGGCATCTCCTCCGGGATGCGCCCGAGGGCGTGTTCGGCGGCGAGGACCTTGTCGACGGCGCGGCGTTCGATGCGAGCCGTTTCCTTGGCGTACCGGGCGGGGGCGCCGGGCAGCATGCCGGCGGGGATGACCAGCACCGCGCCGGCGATCTGCGGGGGTTTGGCGGCCAGGCGGGATTGCAGGTCGAGTTCGGTGGTGCGGGCGGTGAGGCGGGCTTCGAGGTCGCGGGCGCGGGCCTCGAGCCTGTCGGGACTGTGCCGGGGTTTGGCGTGCCGGCCCTGGGTGCGGGTGGCCAGGACATCGCGCAGGCGGGCGGCTTCGCTGTCGAGATAGTTGATCTGCTGGGTGAGGCGTTTGTGTACGGCGCTGCGGGTCTTGTCCAGCAGCGGCAGGACGCGGTCTTTGACCTGGGCGAGATGTTCGGGTTGGGCGTGGGTGATGGCCCAGGTGGCGGCGAGTTGCTCGACTCCGCCGGCGAGCCAGCTATGGCCGAGGACCTCGTCGGCGATGGTGCGTGCCTCGGCGGGAAGGGGCTGTAGGTCCAGATAGGGGGCCGACCCGCACAAGGCGGCGGTGCCGTCGGGGGTGAGGGTGATGAAGTCGAAGCGTTTGGACACCACCACCCCGGTGCCGTCGCTGATTTCCCCGGTCACGGCGACGATCAGCCGGGGATGTTCGGCCGGGTCGTGCGGGTCGAACAGCACGGTTCCGGTCTCCAGCGCCTGCTGATGGGTTTCGATGGTCGCGTCGAGGACCGTGTCGAGCAGCGGGTGGCCGGGGGCGAGGAGTTCGGCGCGTGGCGCGGTGGGCTCGCCCAGGTCGATGCGGTCGAGATCGAAGGTGACCCGCTGATAGCGCGAGACGATCGGCACCGCCGCGCCCGGACGTTGCCGGGCCCGCACAGTCGCGGGGACGTGGGTGATCTCGAACCTTCCTGCTTCCCGGCGAGGCAGGCGGCCTCCGAGCCGGGGGAACGCGTCGTGGAAGAACGCGGCGATGTAGTGCGGTTGCAGCCGGCGGGCGCGGGCTTCGTCCATCTCGCGGCGGAGCCGGTCGAGTTCGTGCGGAGCCAGGGCTTCGTGGGCCAGGGCGCGTTCTTCGAGCAGGGTGTCCAGGCCGCGGGAGACTTCGGCGTCGACGACCTGGTCGAGGGCGGCCAGGCGGGCCGGGTCGTCGCCGTAGCGGATCGCGTCGAGCAGCAAGGTGCGTAGCGGGCGGTCGGTGAAGGCGTCGCCGAGGACGTCGAACAGCCGGCCACCGTATGCGCGACGCTGGGTTTCCATCTTCTCGAGCAGCCGGGTGAACACGTGGCCTTCGCGGGTGCCGTCGGCGACGAGATTCCACAGTCGGCAGGTGTGGCGTTGGCCGATGCGGTGGATCCGGCCGAACCGCTGCTCGAGCCGGTTGGGGTTCCACGGCAGGTCGTAGTTGATCATCAGGTGGGCGGCCTGCAGGTTCAGCCCTTCCCCGGCGGCATCGGTGGCGATGAGCACCTGGGTATCGGGGTTGTGGGTGAACCGTTCGCGGATCGTACGGCGGTCCTCGCGGCGGGTGCCGCCGTGGATGGTGACCACCGCATCTTCGCGACCGAGGATGTTGCGGATCTGGGCGGTCAGATAGTCCAGGGTGTCGCGGTGTTCGGTGAACACGATCAGCTTGCGCGGGGCACCCTGGGCATCGCGCAACAGATTCCGATCCAACAGCAGCGAGCGTAGTTCGGCCCATTTGCGGTCCTCACCGGAGTCCCGGACCTGCTCGGCGAGGGCGACGAGCACCCCGAGGCGGGCGATTTCGATGTCGAGTTCGGCGACGGTCTGCGCCGCGGTGGCGGCGTCGACGACCTGTTCTTCCATCTCTTCGCGTTCGCCGGCGTCGTACTCGTCCGGATCGTCGAAGTCGATCCCAGTCAGGGTGAGATCGTCGACCCGACTCGTCGGGGTGGGGGTGAGCAGGTCGCGGCGTTTGGTGCCGAGGCGTTCGCGGCGGCGTTGCAGTGACCGGACGATCGCATGCGGGGAGGACGCCAGGCGTCGTTGCAGCACGGTCAGGGCGAAGCCGACGGTGCGGGCGCGAGGGTTGTCGGCGCCGAGACGGTCAGCGCGGTTCATCTCCTCGCGGACGTAGCGGGTGACCTCGTCGTAGAGCTGGCGTTCGCCGTCGGAGAGGGTGTACGGCACGGTCTCGGCGATGCGCTCGGGGAACAGCGGGGTGCCGTCGAAGGTGAGCAGCTCTTCTTTGACCATGCGGCGCATCAGCCCCGAGGTGTCGGTGGTGTGCGCTCCGGAGCGGTATTCGCCTTCGAACCGGTCGGGATCGAGCAGCGCCATGAACGCCTGGAAGCTGGTTTCGTTGCCGTTGTGTGGGGTGGCGGTCATCAGCAGCAGGTGCCGGGTGATCTGCCCGAGGCGCTGGCCGAGCTGGTAGCGGCGGGTGACGTCGAGTTCGCCGCCGTACCAGGTGGCCGACATCCGGTGTGCCTCGTCGACGACCACCAGATCCCACTCGCTGGTGTCGAGCACGGCGAGCAGGTCGTCGTTGCGGGCGAGCTGGTCCATCCGGGCGATCAGCAGCGGATAGCGTTCGAAGGGGTTCGCGTCCGGGCTCGAGGCGATCATCTCGCGCGAAAGCAGTTGCGCGTCGATGGCGAACTTGGTGGCCAGCTCGTCCTGCCACTGCTCGACGAGCGAGCCGGGGGCGACGATCAACATGCGGGTCAGGTCCCCGCGCAGCATCAGTTCTTTCGCGTAGAGCCCGGCCATGATCGTCTTGCCGGCGCCGGGGTCGTCGGCGAGGACGAACCGCAGTGGGGTGCGGGGCAGCAGTTCGCCGTAGACGGCGCGGATCTGGTGCGGCAACGGATCGACCGCGCTGGAGGAGACCGCCACCATCGGATCGTGCAGGCCGGCCATGCGGATGCGCAGTGCTTCGGCGGCGAGGCGGAACTCGGCCGGATCGGCATCGAACGACCATCGGGCCTGCGGTGTCTCGATCCGCAGGCGTTCCTCATCGGTCCGGTACAGCAACTGCTGACCCAGTCCACCGGCAGTGTCCTTGAACGTCACCGTCACCGCGTCCGGACCGTGCCGGTCGACATCGACGAGGGTCACAGGTCCTGAGTGCACACCACGAAGCACCTGGCCACGGTCGAGATCCTCGAGCCGCACCGGCATCCCTACCGGTGATGAAGCTGCCACCGTCCTATCACTCTCCCCTGCGTTGTCGCCTTACAGATGTGATCGTTCGCGGGGCGAAGAATGTCACACATCACTTTTATCGTTCTGGGCTCGGGAACCTTTGGGTAGCTGGCACGGCGTGCATGGAATCACGAGGTTCATGAAGTGTGTCGAGCGGATTCATTCGTCAGACGTCCAGGAGTCTGCATCCTGGAGGGCATATGTCGGAAGTGTCTGAGATGCTCCAGTTGCCGACATGGTTCTGAAGGGATGAGCATGGCCATTTTCTACTTCGATATCGGTGGTTCACCGATTGCGTTCCGACGGATGGAAGGGGACAAGTTCCTCTTTGACAAGCGCGGAAAGTGGATCGGATGGTTCCCCTGGGGGGATGCCGATGCCGTCGACAAGAAGGGGAAGTACCTGGGGACGGTGGTAGGTAATCGGCTTCTGCACCGCACGTTTCAACCCCATCGCGGATACCCGGGATACCCCGGATACCCTGGGTACGCTGGTTATCCGGGGTATCCCGGTCACGCCGGTCATGCCGGGTACCAGAGCGGATTCAAAGATGTCGACCCCAGTCGACTGCAGGGATAGGGGTAAGTCCCGGGAAGTGGCGGGAATCGGGGGCTGCCCCCGCCTCGGGATCTCGTGCGCACACGGGGCGCGCTCACCCGGATTGGCACAATACGGGGTGTGCCGATCACACGCGCCAAACTTGTCGAGACGTATGGACAGGCGATCCTGTCCGGGAATGCCGCCGTCTTTGTGGGCGCGGGCCTCTCGCGGGCTGCTGGTTATCCGGACTGGGGTTCACTGCTGAAGCCGATGCAAGATCGCTGTGATATTCCGGGCCACGCCGATCTGCCGTTGGTCGCCGAGTACATCGCACTGGACCGCGGAAACGGCGGCCGCGACGCGCTGGAGACCCACATCCTCACTACCATGATCGAGATTCCCCCCGAACCGACATCGAGCCACCGGGATCTGCGACGTCTCGACATCAAGGAGATTTGGACTACCAACTACGACCGACTGCTGGAAACTGCCATTCCCGAGGCTGTCGTCGTCGCTGGAGAGGACCACGTTCATAACATTGCCTCGCGTCGGCGGGCGATCATCAAGATGCATGGCAGCATCGACAATCGTAATGAGTGGGAACTCCCGCCTGTCATCACACGTACCGATTACGAACGCTACGAACTGGCGCATCCTCGCACCTGGACCGTGCTCCGATCGTCGTATATGAGCCGAACCATGCTCTTCCTGGGATTCAGTTTCACCGACCCCAACATCGAGATACTCCTCCGCCTTGCCCGCACCCTGGGGACCGCATCCGCCGACCGCCACATCGCCGTGATGAAACCCCCCAATGGTGCCGATGCCACACCGGAAGACCTACGCCGGTATCGACTCCAGGCCGCCGACCTCGAGAACAGCGGTGTCACAGTCTGCGAGATCAACGATCACGACGAGATCCCTGATCTGCTCGCCGAGCTGGTGCTGCGTACCCGCCCGCCACACCTGTTCGTCTCGGGCAGCAGCAGAATCGAAAACGCAACGCCGGAGCAAGACGAAGAGATCCTGGGCCCCTGGTGCGCAGCGCTCGCTGTCACCCTCGTCGATGAACCGACATGGACAATCGCCAGCCTCGGTGGACCGGCCGGCTGGTACACCTCGCGGGACGTCGCGCGGACGCGGCGGAAGGAAGGGACCTACGACCCCAGCAAACTCATGATCCATTTTCGTGGGAAGGACGAACCCCCCGTGGTGCCGCCAGAGAGAGTCGGGACCTCCATTTACTCCGATCTCCCGCGCAAGGAACTCGTCACAAGTGTCCTGGACGACTGTCGGGCGCTCGTCGCCATCCGTGGGGGGACCCGAACCGCCGAGGAGATCGGTTGGGCGGCAGATCGACGGGTCGCGGTGATCCCCATTGCCGCCGCCGGTGGCGCCGCACGCGACTACTGGGAAGCCCACAGGGGCAACCCTCCAGCTATCGGCAGCCGTGCCACCGAGCACGCGACGTGGGAAAGGCTCAACGATGCCGACCCGACCATCACCGCGCGCGCCGCTAAATCCCTGATCAAGCAGGCCATGTACGAGTCGTAGTCCACTTCGTGATGCGTGTCGTACAGCCCTCGTACCATGACTGTCATGGAGGATGACAACCTGCGGCAGGCCGCGATCGTGGTGGCTTCTCTCGAGCTGCTCCCGGCACAGCCCAGCGATCTCACCTACATTTTGCGCGACCCCGCCCAGTTCCGCGCTCTGCTGGATCCGAGTCTCCTGGATCCGAGCAATAGATCGTCGGATTCTGAGCTGGTCCGATACCTCCATGAGAGTCTCGATCACGCGCGAATCGAATACTGGCACAAGCAGATCGACATTCTGGCCAGGGATGGCGTCGCCCGGCCCCTCCTGTCCTCGGACACCTGCGATGCCCCCGGCTACCCGGCACGGCTTGCCGAGTGCTGGGACGCACCCCCGATATTGTTCGCCACCGCAGCCCTGGACCGTGAATCCTCCTCCGTAGCAATCATCGGTAGCAGATCCGCCGGTACGGAAGTCATCCGTGACACCCACGAGCTGGCCGCAGATCTCGCGGCCACCGGAACGACGATCGTGTCCGGTTTGGCCCTCGGCGTTGACGCCGCCGCACACGAAGGAGCACTGGCAGCGGACGGAGCCACCGTCGCTGTGATGGGGACCGGTATCACCCGCATCTACCCCGAGCAGAACATCGATCTGGCTCGCCGGATACGCAAGAACGGGGTGTTGGTATCGCAGTTCGCACCGTATGCCCCGAGAACTCGCACCTCGTTCCTGCGCCGCAATCACGTGATCGCCGGCCTCAGCGATATCAGCATCATCATGTCCGGTGAGTCCCGTAGCGGCAGCCGACACGAGATCGAGCAAGCCATCGGATACGGCCGACCAGTCCTGATGTGGTCACCTGCCCTCGAACACCAAGATTGGGCGCGCAAGCTCGCCGACGACGGCAAAGCTTCCTTTATCACCAGCGCTGAGGAGGTTCGGCGCACGCTCGACGGGATCGACCAGTGATCGAGCACATCGATCCGCATCTTTGGGAATTGTCCGAGAAGGCAATCCCCGAATTGGTACCGCCTCCCACCGATGGTCAGCCTGAAACCTGCTGGCGCTGTCGCACGTGGACGGAATGGACGACTGGGGAATGCTGGAACTGCGCGAAGAATAGGAAGACCCTAGGGGTGCCAGCACCACCGCTGGACATGATCTCGTTGTACAACAAGCCGTCGCAGCTACGCGAATGGCTGACCTGCTACAAGGGTCGTGTCGACGAAAGTGAGCCCTTTATCCCCGAGTACGTCGACGTCGTCAAAGCACTGATCGCCAGGTTCCTGTACGAACACGGTGCGCGCATACAAGCACGAAGTTCGGTTGACGTGATCACGGTCGTCCCCTCGTCTAGCCGGACGGGCCCACACCCACTCGAGACCATCCTTCGAGACCTGCCACTGCAGGTTCCCGTAGTAACCCTGCTACGCCGTGGATCAGGAACGTTGTCGTTCAACAAGCCGTCCACTGACGGATTCGTCTCCGTGGACGGTCCCACCCGGCGGGTCCTACTCGTAGACGACGTGTGCACCACCGGTGCCCGTATCAACAGCGCTGCGTATGCACTCGACGCTGCCGGGCATCACCTTGCCGGTCACTTTGTGGTCGCCCGCCGCGTCAACGTCGGCTACAAGAACACCCCGGCATTCTGGGCAGGGCAGAAGGCAAAACAGTTCTCCTGGGAACAGAGCCCGTTGGTCAACAGCCAGCACCCGGGTACACAGATCGAGGCATGACCGCTGACGCATGAAGCTCGGATCCACACTGCGGTTCCTCGACCCAAGCTCTACGAGACGGATGTGCTGAGTAAGGCGCCGCCACGGTCGGACTGCGTCCGGCCAGGCATGTCGGGAACATCGGATAGTCTCCTGTGCTATGCCCCGAGATAGTGAGTCGCGGTGAAACCTGCGCTCAGTCGCCGTGAGATGTATGAGCCGGTCAGTGCCCACATGCAGGACATGGGATTCGATCGGGTCAGCACCCGCCGAGGCAACGCCGACGATCTGTTCCACATCGACGGCCACGATGTCGTCGGGCGCGGAACGACCACCCCGACGCCGATGGACGAGCATCATCTCCGGCAGCTCCACGAGACGGTGTACCTGAAGAAGGGCAATGCTCAGTGGGTGCACTTCTCCTACGGCGGATACACCCGGGCTGCACAAGCATTCGCCGACAGCACGGGAATCGCGTTGTTCGAGTTCAAACTCGGTGGGCGGATCGCGCCTCGGTCGGAGACAGCGACACAGTGGTACCGGCGCAAACCGCTCGACCGGTGGAAGCGCCAGTTCATCTGGGCATTGATCGTCATGGCCGCCGCATCGTTGGTCGTCGTCGCCGTCATCAAAGTTCCAACGGTGGGTTGGGTTCTTGCTGTTCTCGTCCTCGTCGCCATCGTCGGACCGGTCGTTCGCCTGGTGACCAGAACCGGGTAGCCGAGCAGGACATCACCTCGCGGGTGATGCGGCGCGGGCGGCTGCGCCCAGCAGCAGCACCCGCTCGAGGACCACATGTATAGATGTCCTGAAGATCATCGGTACTGCTCGTACATCGATCTCCATGGAAGGAGGGCACGCGCCCGATGAACGACTCGACTCCCGGGTGGCGGCCCGATCCTCACGATCCGGCGGTGTTGCGGTACTGGGACGGACAGCAATGGACGTCCAACACCCGCATCCGGACCGAACCGGTGCCGGAACCAGAGTCATCGACATTGCAGAACCCGACTTCGTCGTGGGGCCGTGGGCACTCTCTTCTGCTGGGAGCGGTACTAGCGACCATTTTGGTCATCATGATCGGCGGCATCTTCGTCGAAGGCAGCGACGACACCGAAGCCTCTGTCCGCGCCGATGACACCAGCAGTGAGCCTGCAGCCCCGCCCGAGACCACGGCGCCCCCCGTGCCGCCCGAGACCGTGGACACCCCGACTCTCGCGCCCCCGCCCGAGACCACGGTCGCCGAGCCTGCCACCGATCTGGGTGTGCCGCTGCGCGACGGTAGTTTCGAGATCGTCGTGCACTCGTGGGGCAACTCGACTGCCGCGATCACGGTGACCAATATCGGTACGGGTCCCCGGGTGTTCCGGTTCGGTGACCTCGATGCGTTCGACTCGCAGGAGCGTCGTTTCAGCCCGACTGTCAACACGCTCTCACCGCTTGCCTACCCGACATTGAACCCTGGGGAAGCGGCCTCCGGGGAGCTCTACTACGAGATGAGTGGAGCGGAACCGGACTATCTGTTGTTCGAGGATTCGTTGACGTTGTTCTCCGAAGGGGTCCGGATTCGGCTGCGGTGATCGGGCGGGCAGCATGAATCTCGTTCGTTCGCCCTCGTGTCCGGCAAGCCGGATCAGCGGCCCACGAGTCCGGTGCTGTTCTGCCGCTCTTCGAACCTGCGGATGTTCACTGTCGCTGCGGTCGGGGTGTTCGCTCGCTGTCATTCCTGAGCGGAAGCCGGAAGCGATCCGGGCAGGTAGGTGAGATGCCCGGTCGTCGACACGGACCGCGTACTGGTTGCACAACCGCCGAGCTCGCTGATACCTCCCACCGATGTGCAGCCGGGTAGTTGAGAGGGTCCTACGATCGCAGATGTGCCGATTCCCGAATCTTCATCTACCGAAACGGTTCCGGATCCTGCTCTCGCCGAGGGCGACAAGGCCGATATTCTCGCTCGCACCGTGGCCGCGATCGATGCCGGTGATCTCGAGCAGGGCCGGCAGATCCTGCGCAGCGAGTATCCCTTCA
>NZ_PCZU01000258.1:10337-10916 GCF_002887785.1 Rhodococcus sp. ENV425 | reverse complement strand
CCGCTGTCGGGCATCGTCGCCGAGGTGGCGGAGCGGCAGCGCGAACAGGCGGAGGACCGGGCGGCTGCGGCCGTCGAGCGTGCCGGGGTCCTGGTCAGCGGCCCGCTCGGGCTGTGTTTCCTGCCGGCGTTCGTATGCCTGGGCATCGTGCCCGTCGTGATCGGGCTCGCGGGACGCGTGCTCGGCGACGGGCTGTTGTGAGACGTCGGCGCGGACGGTCCGCGCCGAAGGAGGGGAGGAACCATGGTAGGCAACGTGATTCGGGCGGCGGCGCAGCGGCTGAGCGGTGCCGTCGCGGCGGAGGACGGCATGTCCACCGCGGAGTACGCGATCGGCACGATCGCCGCGGCGGCGTTCGGTGCCGTGCTGTACACGGTGGTCACCGGCGACAACATCGTCACCGCGCTCACCGGCATCGTCGAGCGCGCGCTGAACACGGCGGTGTGAGCGGGGACGACGGCGGGGTGACCGTCGAGGCGGCGATCGCCCTCACCACGCTGGTGAGTGTTCTCGTGCTGTGTCTCGGTGCGGTGCTGTGTGTTTCGAATCAGCTCCGGTGTCAGGACGCGGCGCGGGAGG
>NZ_PCZU01000258.1:8195-10281 GCF_002887785.1 Rhodococcus sp. ENV425 | reverse complement strand
CCCCGACGGTGACCTCGTCGTGGCGACGGTGACGGCGGACGGTCCGCTGCTGCCGATGGTGACGCTCACGGCGGAGGCGGTATCCGTGCTCGAACCGGAAGTGGCGCAGTGACATTCGGGGACGACCGGGGTAGTGCGAGCGTGATGGGGTGTTTCGTCGCGGTCGCGCTGATCGTGGTCACCGGGCTGCTCGTGCAGACGGGTGCGGGGGTCGCGACGCGGCACCGGGCACAGGCGGCGGCCGACCTGGCGGCCCTGGCGGTGGCCGGTGCGCTCGATCGCGGATCGGACACCGCATGCTCGGAGGCGGACCGGATCGCGGCGCGGATGCGGGCGCAGGTGCGCTCGTGCACCGTCGACGGCTGGGACGCCGTCGTCGAGGTCGGGGCCGAGGTGTCGCTGCCGGCTGGGCGGCAGGCCCGGGCGATCGCGCGGGCGGGGCCGGCCGGGTGAGACGCGAGGTCAGGCGAGGGTGTCGAGCACCGCGCCCAGCAACGCGACCGCGCCGGCCTTGTCGAGCGGGTCGTTGCCGTTGCCGCACTTGGGGGAGTACACGCACGACGGGCAACCGGCGGCGCATTCGCAGGCCGTCACGGCCGCGCGGGTTGCACCGAGCCACTCGGCGATGCGCGCGTACCCGCGGTCGGCGAAACCGGCGCCCCCGGGATGCCCGTCGTAGACGAAGACGGTGGGCAGCCCGGTGTCCGGGTGCACCGCGGTGGACACGCCGCCGATGTCCCAGCGGTCGCACGTCGCCACGAGCGGCAGCAGGCCGATGGCGGCGTGCTCGGCGGCGTGCAGCGCGCCGGGTACCCGTTCCGGTCCGATCCCGCACCGGTCGAGCAGTTCGGGGGTGACGGTGTACATCACCGCGCGCGTCGGCAGGCACTGGGACGGCATGTCGAGGTCGGTGCTGTCGAGCACCTCGCCGGACGGCAGCCGTCGCAGGTACGAGACCACCTGGTGGGTCACCTCGACCTCGACGAGGCCTACGGTCACCGGCCCGAGCGAGCGCTGTTCCGCCACGGCGGTCACGACGATGTCGGTGATCTCCCGCGCGGAGGTGGACCATTCGGGGTCCTCGGCGTGCACGAGCGCGATTCCGTCGTCGAGGTGCAACTCGTCGACGACGAACGACTCGCCGCGGTGCAGGTACACCGCTCCCGGATGCACGGTCGCCGGTGCACGACCGCCGTCGACGGTGCCGAGCATCCGTCCGGTGTCCGACTCGACGATGGCGATCTGGGTGCCGATGCCGCCGCGGATGTCGATGTCGGAGTGGGGACGGGTGTCCGGGGTGACGAACCAGCCGTGCGGGCGCCGCCGGATCGCTCCCTGCGCGGCCAGGGCGGCGAGCACGTCGGCCGCACCGAACTCCTCGACCTCGGCGTCGGTGAGCGGCAGCTCGAGTGCGGCGCACAGCAGTTGCGGGCCGAGCACGTACGGATTGGTGGGATCGGTGACCGTCGCCTCGACGGGCTTGTCGAGCAGCGCCGCCGGATGGTGCACGAGGTAGGTGTCGAGCGGATCGTCGCGGGCGACGAGCACGACCAGCGATCCCGCACCGCGGCGCCCGGCCCGGCCGGCCTGCTGCCAGAACGACGCGACGGTGCCCGGGAATCCGGCGACGACGACGGCGTCCAGGCCGGCGATGTCCATGCCGAGTTCCAGGGCGTTGGTGCTGGCGGCACCGAGCAGCCGGCCGTCCGCCAGGGCCGCCTCGAGCTCGCGGCGCTCCTCGGCGAGGTAGCCGGCGCGGTAGGCGGCGACCCGATCGACGAGCTCGGGGGCGGCCTCGGCGAGCAGCCGCTGCGCACCGAGCGCGGTGAGTTCGGCACCGCGCCGGGACCGCACGAAGGCGAGGGTGCGGGCACCCTCGACGACGAGGTCGGCGAGGATGCGGGCGGCCTCGGTTCCGGCGGCGCGGCGCACGGGGGCACCGTTCTCGCCGGTCACCTGCTCGAGCAGCGGCGGCTCCCACAGCGCGACGGTGCGAGGTCCGTGCGGGGAGCCGTCCTCGGTCACCTCCCGGCAGGGCGCGCCGACGAGCCGGGACGCCGCGGCGCCGGGGTCGGCGGTCGTGGCG
>NZ_PCZU01000258.1:5559-8157 GCF_002887785.1 Rhodococcus sp. ENV425 | reverse complement strand
AGCGCGCGGCGATCCGCCGCAGCCGGCGCAGCACCAGGGCCACGTTGGAGCCGAAGACGCCGCGATAGGAGTGACACTCGTCGACCACCACGTAGCGCAGCCGGCGGAAGAACCGGGACCAGCGGGCGTGCCCGGGCAGCATCGACATGTGCAGCATGTCGGGGTTGGTGAAGATCCACCGTGAGTGGCTGCGCGCCCACTGCCGCAGTTCGGTGGAGGTGTCGCCGTCGTAGGCGCACGCGTGCACGTGACCGAGTTCGGGCTCGGCGGCGGTCACCTCGGTGACGGCGCGCAACTGGTCCGCGCAGAGCGCCTTCGTGGGGGAGAGGTACAGCGCGGTGGCGTGCGGGTCCTCGGCGAGGGCGGTGAGCACGGGTAGCTGGTAGGCGAGGGACTTGCCCGAGGCGGTGCCGGTGGAGACGACGACGTGCTCCCCGCCGGCGGCGAGGTCGGCGGCCTCTGTCTGGTGGCTCCACGGCCGGGGCACGCCGGTGGCGCGCAGAGCCCGGACGACGGCGTCGGACGCCCAGTCCGGCCAGTCGGTGTGGCGAACGTCGCGGGCGGGCAGGTCCGCGCTGTGGGTGAGGGGATGTTCCGAGGCCGGCGTGCCGGCAAGGACCCGTTCGAGCAGTTCGTGGCCGAAGCTCGACGGCCCGTCGCCGACGGGACGGCGGTGCGGCGAGCTGGTCACACTGGGTACTCCGGAGGATGCGGTCGGGATGGGTAACCAGCGTAGTAGGCCATCGCTCCCGGCGTTCGGTCGGTGTCCGGTCGCGCGCGGGGTAACATCGACGTAACCGTACCGGCGAGTAATCCTGCCGTCGGCATATACAAGATCAAATTTTCGGGCGAATTGTGCGCCCGCCTACTGTTGTCTGCGCCCGGAACGTGGTTCACTGACATCGGTCGCAGCTTCTGTGTTCGGTGACTTGAGAAAGTGCACGGCTCGCAGGATCGATGGTTGCGAGCGCGGTGCTTTGCTCTTCCTGTGGGGGGATCAAGAAGTACAGCGGTCGGAACCGGCCCGGCGGCTCGCTCGCCCGCGAACCGCCGCATCCGGTGTTAGAAAGAGAAGGAAAAGCATGGCACAGGGCACTGTGAAGTGGTTCAACGCGGAGAAGGGCTTCGGCTTCATCGCTCCCGAGGACGGCTCCGCCGACGTTTTCGTCCACTACTCGGAGATCCAGGGCAGCGGCTTCCGCACCCTGGAGGAGAACCAGCGCGTGGAGTTCGAGGTCGGCCAGGGCACCAAGGGCCCGCAGGCCACCGGCGTTCGCGCGCTCTGATCGTCGACGCTCCTGCCGGAGCCTGACGTGACTCGGTCCGCAGGGACCGAATCCTCGATCGTCCCCCGTCACCATCGGTGAGGGGGGACGATCTGTTTCTGCGGCAGGTAGCGGAGGAAGGGCGGGTGAGTGAGCCAACTGTCGTTCTTCGGGGCCGAGGAGATGCCCCCGGACCCGACCGACCTCGGCGGCCTGCTGGCCGCGCACGGCCACGCGGTGGTCTCCGGTGACGGCGCACGGATCTCCGTGGTCGTGGACGAGCCGTGGCGGGCGGAGGCGATCGCGGAGCTGATGGCGCAGGCCGCGCTGTCCCCGGAGGTCACCCGGACGGACGAGGGACACCCCCTGGTGCGCACCGCCGCCCTACCGGAACTCGTCCCGGTGGCGGCCGCATGGACACGGGGTGCGGTGAAGGCGGTGCCGGCGGGATGGGTGCCGGGCTCGCGAGCTCTGCGGGCGTGGGTGCTCGCGGCCGGCCGCGCCGAGGCCGAGGGCGAGCGCTACGTGCTGGGGCTGGATCCGCATGCCCCGGACACCCACCCGGTGCTGGCCCAGTCGCTGATGCGCGCCGGGATCGCGCCGACGCTGATCGGCACGCGCGGCGCCGCACCGGGCCTGCGGGTGTCCGGGCGACGCAGGTTGATGCGTCTCGTCGAGAACATCGGGGCGCCGCCGGACGACGCCCGCGCGCGGCAGATCTGGCCGCGCGTGCGGTAGGCGCCGCATCACAGGTGACAGGCCTTCCGTCGCAGGTGTGCGACCCTGTGTATGGCCGCGTCCGGGGAACGGGTCGGTATACATGTCGGGGAGAAGCACGACATGTCAGCGAACAGGGAAGGTGCGGGCAGCGCTGTGGCAGCACGGGACAACAGCACGTCGAACGGCTCGTCGGGCACGCGTCGGCTCGTGATCGTCGAGTCCCCGACCAAGGCGAAGAAGATCGCGCCCTACCTGGGCCGGGACTACGTCGTCGAGGCCTCCGTCGGGCACATCCGTGACCTGCCGCGCGGTGCCGCCGACGTGCCGGCCAAGTACAAGGGCGAGTCGTGGGCCCGGCTCGGCGTGAACGTCGACCACGGCTTCGAGCCGCTGTACGTCGTCAGTCCCGAGAAGAAGTCCAAGGTCACCGAACTGAAGGGGCTGCTGAAGGACGCGGACGAGCTGTACCTCGCGACCGACCCCGACCGTGAGGGCGAGGCCATCGCCTGGCACCTGCTCGAGACCCTCAAGCCGAAGGTCCCGGTCCGCCGGATGGTGTTCCACGAGATCACCGAGCCGGCCATCCGGGCCGCCGCGGAACACACCCGCGACC
>NZ_PCZU01000258.1:0-5539 GCF_002887785.1 Rhodococcus sp. ENV425 | reverse complement strand
GACGCCCAGGAGACCCGCCGCATCCTCGACCGCCTCTACGGCTACGAGGTCAGCCCGGTGCTGTGGAAGAAGGTCATGCCGCGGTTGTCGGCGGGCCGCGTGCAGTCCGTCGCCACTCGGGTCATCGTGCAGCGCGAACGCGAGCGCATGGCCTTCCGGTCCGCGACGTACTGGGACATCGCCGCCACGCTCGACGCCGGCGCCGACGCGAGCCCCCGCTCGTTCGGGGCCCGGCTCGTCGGTGTCGACGGCGCCCGCGTCGCGGCCGGCCGCGACTTCGGACCCGACGGGCAGCTCAAGTCCACCGGCGTCGTCGTGCTCGACGAGGCGTACGCGCGACGGCTCGCCGAGGCCCTGCACGGTGTCGACCTGACGGTGACGTCGGTCGAGAGCAAGCCGTACACCCGCAAGCCGTACGCGCCGTTCATGACGTCGACCCTGCAGCAGGAGGCGGGCCGCAAGCTGCGGTTCTCGTCAGAGCGCACGATGCGCATCGCGCAGCGCCTGTACGAGAACGGCTACATCACGTACATGCGTACCGACTCGACGACCCTGTCCGAGAGCGCGATCTCCGCCGCCCGGGCGCAGGCCACCGAGTTGTACGGCGCGCAGTACGTGCACCCCACCCCGCGGCAGTTCACCCGCAAGGTGAAGAACGCGCAGGAGGCGCACGAGGCGATCCGTCCGGCCGGCGACGTGTTCGCCACGCCCGGCGAGCTGCACTCACGCCTCGACACCGACGAGTACCGGCTCTACGAGCTCATCTGGCAGCGCACCGTCGCCTCCCAGATGGCCGACGCGCGGGGCACCACCCTGACGCTGCGCATCACCGGCACCGCCGCGAGCGGCGAGGAGTGCACGTTCTCCTCGTCGGGCCGCACCATCACCTTCCCGGGCTTCCTCAAGGCGTACGTCGAGAGCGTCGACGAGGAGGCCGGCGGCCAGTCCGACGACGCCGAGTCCCGGCTGCCCAACCTGTCCGAGGGACAGCGCGTCACCGCGACCGAGCTCGATCCGGACGGCCACTCGACCAACCCGCCGGCCCGCTACACCGAGGCCAGCCTGATCAAGGCGCTCGAGGATCTCGGCATCGGCCGGCCGTCGACGTACGCGTCGATCATCAAGACCATCCTCGACCGCGGCTACGTCTACAAGCGTGGCAGCGCCCTGGTCCCGTCGTGGGTGGCGTTCGCGGTCATCGGGCTGCTCGAGGCGCACTTCGGACGCCTCGTCGACTACGGCTTCACCGCCGCCATGGAGGACGACCTCGACGAGATCGCGGGCGGCCACGAGCAGCGCACCGACTGGCTGACGAGCTTCTACTTCGGTGGTGCCCACGGCGCCGAGAACTCGGTGGCGCGCGAGGGCGGCCTGAAGAAGATGGTCGGAGAGAACCTCGAGGACATCGACGCCCGCGAGATCAACTCGATCCGGCTGTTCGACGACGCCGAGGGCCGGGAGATCCACGTGCGCGTCGGCCGGTTCGGCCCCTATCTCGAGCGGATGGTCCCCAATCCCGACTCCCCCGACGGGGAACCGGTCTCCCAGCGGGCGAACCTGCCCGACGACCTGCCGCCGGACGAGCTGACGCTCGAGTACGCGGAGAAGCTGTTCTCGACCCCGCAGGAGGGCCGGGTCCTCGGCGTCGACCCGGCCAGCGGCAACGAGATCGTCGCGCGGGAGGGCCGCTTCGGTCCGTACGTGACCGAGCTGCTGCGCGAACCGGAGCCGGAGCCGGAACCGGACATCACGCCCATCCCGGTCGAGGAGGCACCCTCGGCGGGCGGCACCGCGACTGGTGGTGGCACGGCCACCGTGACGAAGAAGGCCGCGAAGAAGGCGCCGGCGAAGAAGGCCGCCAAGAAGGCGGCCGGCCCCAAGCCGCGCACGGCCTCGCTGCTCAAGTCGATGGAACTGTCGACGGTGACGCTCGAGGACGCCCTGCGGCTGCTGTCGCTGCCGCGGGTGGTCGGGGTCGACCCCGCGACGGGCGAGGAGATCACCGCCCAGAACGGCCGCTACGGGCCGTACCTGAAGAAGGGCACCGACTCGCGGTCGCTGGCCGACGAGGAGCAGATGTTCACCGTCACCCTCGAGGAGGCGCTGAAGATCTACTCCGAGCCCAAGCGCCGCGGTCGGCAGGCCGCCGCCACGCCGCCGCTGCGGGAGCTGGGCACCGACCCGGTCAGTGGCAGCCCGATGGTGATCAAGGACGGGCGCTTCGGCCCGTACGTCACGGACGGCGAGACCAACGCCAGCCTCCGCAAGGGCGACGAGGTCGACACCATCACCGACGAACGCGCCTCCGAGCTGCTCGCGGATCGTCGCGCCCGGGGCCCGGCGAAGAAGACCGCGAAGAAGACCGCGGCCAAGAAGGTTCCGGCCAAGAAGACGGCCGCCAAGAAGACCGCGGCAAAGAAGACGACCGCGAAGAAGGCCGCCGCGAAGAAGGAGTGACCCTCCCCGGAGCGGCGGCCTATCCTCGCCGTGTGTACCGCGAGGCGGCGTCCGGCATACCCGGCGTGCTCGTGTGGACGGCGACGAGGACCGCGGGTACGGCCGGAACGTCCGTGCTGCCCGACGGCTGCACGGATCTGATCTGGCACGAGGACGGCTTCCTGGTGGCAGGACCGGATACCCGCGCCCAGTTCTCCGACCTGGGCACCCGCCGGGACCTGACCGCGGTGCGGTTCGGTCCCGGGGTGGGGCCGGCGGTGCTCGGGGTGGACGCGGCCGAGCTGCGCGACGCGCGCGTACCGCTGGACCGCATCCGGCCCGAGGCGCACGTTCGTCGCCTGGTGTCGGCCGCGGAGTCCGACCCGCTCGGTGCGCTCCTGCACGAGACGCGGCGCCGCCTGGACGGCGTCGACCGCAGCGTCGAGACGGGCATCGCGTCGCAGCTCGGCGCCGGAGCGTCCGTCGCCGAGGTGGCGACGTCGATGGGTTGGAGTGCGCGGCGGTTGCACCGGCACGCGCTGCGGGTCTACGGCTACGGTCCGAAGACGCTGGCGCGCGTGCTGCGATTCCGTCGCGCGGTCGGTCTCGCGCGCGCCGGCCGGTCGTTCTCCGACGTCGCGGCCGAGTGCGGTTTCAGCGACCAGGCCCACCTCGCACGGGAGGTACGCGCCCTCTCCGGCGTTACGCTCGGCGCGCTCGTTCGCTGAGCGGTCACGCGGGCAAGGCCGCGAACAGTTCGATGCTGTGCCCGTCGGGATCGTGCACGCTCGCATACCGCTGCTTCCAGAACGCGTCCCACGGTTCGAGCACGCTCGTGCATCCCGCCTCCAGCAGGTCGCGGTACGTCGCGTCCACATCCGCTGGTGAACCACAGTCGAACGCGAGTGCAGGACCACCGGTGCCCGGCCGGAAGCCCGGATGGAAGGTCCGGACCGACTCGAGGGTGTCCCACGCCAGGCGGAGCCCGCCCGGCAGCGTCGTCTCGTAGTGCGGTTCGTCGGAGCCGGCGGGCAGGTCCAGCCCGAGGCGGCGATAGCAGTCGAAGGAACGGGTCATGTCGGCGACGACGAGCCCGACCAGCGCGAGTTGTGCAGTCATGACGGTGACGCTAGGCCGCCGCGACGTCGCCGTCTTGAAGGTTTCGGACGGCCGACGCACCGGCCGCGTCGGAGCCGGTCGCTACGCTGAGGCCATGCCCGGTGTCTTCGAACGTCTCGTCGGCCAGCGCGACGTGGAGACCGAACTGACCGCCGCGGCCACCGCCGCGCGCGGGGGCGGAGCCGGTTCTCGGATGACGCACTCGTGGCTGTTCACCGGGCCCCCCGGCTCCGGGCGGTCGATCGCCGCCCTCTGCTTCGCCGCCGCCCTGCAGTGCACCGACCCCGCGGCACCGGGCTGCGGTCACTGCCACGCATGCAGCACCACCATGGCCGGCACCCACGGCGACGTCCGTCGGGTGATCCCCGAGGGGCTCACGATCAGCGTCAAGGCGATGCGCGACATCGTTCGGACCGCCTCGCGTCGCCCGAGCACCGGGCAGTGGCAGGTCGTGGTGATCGAGGACGCGGACCGGCTCACCGAGGGCGCCGCGAACGCGCTGCTCAAGGTCGTCGAGGAACCGCCCGAACGCACGGTGTTCCTGCTGTGCGCGCCGTCGATCGATCCGCAGGACATCTCCGTGACCCTGCGCTCGCGATGCCGGCACGTCGCACTCGTCACGCCCAGCCCGGACGCGATCGCCCGGGTCCTGCGCGAACGCGACGGGCTCGACGCCGAGACCGCGAGCTGGGCGGCGTCGATCAGCGGCGGCCACGTCGGCCGTGCCCGGCGTCTGGCCACCGACGAGTCCGCCCGCGCCAGCCGGCGGCGTGCGCTGGATCTGGCCGAAGCCGTGCTCCGCCCCGCGACCACCTACACCGCCGCAGACGAGCTGGTCCAGCGTGCCGAGGCCGAGGCGAAGGAGATCAGCGTCGCGCGCGACGAGCGCGAGACCGAGGAACTCCGGACGGCTCTCGGCGCCGGTGGCACCGGTAAGGGCGCCGCCGGGGCGCTCCGCGGTGCGGCCGGCGTCCTCAAGGACCTCGAACGCACCCAGAAGTCCAGGCGCACGCGGACCGAGCGCGACATCATGGACCGCGCCCTCATCGATCTGGCCGGTCTCTACCGGGATGCGCTGGCACGTTCCCTGGGCGCTTCCGGCACCGCCAACCATCCCGACATGGCCGAGCGTGCCTCCGACCTGGCTTCGCGGGCCCGGCCGGAGGCGTTGCTGACCTGCATCGAGGCGATCCTCGAATGCCGTGAGGTTCTCGCACAGAACGTCAAACCGCGCTTCGCGGTGGCCGCCATGGCGGCCCGGCTGAGCTCGGCATTCCGGTAGGCGGCGAGGGGTGGTTTGCATTGGACAGGGGGGTAGGCGCTAAACTCGTGCGCGCCGCCAGGCACGCTGCCTTAGCTCAGTCGGTAGAGCATTTCACTCGTAATGAAAAGGTCGCGAGTTCGATTCTCGCAGGCAGCTCGGAGCGACGAAGGCCCTTCACCCGGAAGACGGGTGGAGGGCCTTCGTCGACCGGGGGACCCTTCCGGTCCGCTCGCCCACGACGAAGTCGCCCGCCGGCGCCCTCCGTGCCGGATGATGGCACGTGTGCTTCTGGAAATTTTCTCGATCGTTCTGATCGTCGGCGCCCTGGTCGTTCTCATCCCCACCGCGATGCGCGTGTTCCGCCGGCGCGACGACGACCACTAGGTCGGTCTTCGCCGCTCGGCACCCCGCTCGGGCGGCGCCCCCTCAGTACACTCGACTTATGAGTGAGTCGTTGAAAGAGCGGGTGCGAGCGAAGATTCTGCGCCAGCGCGGCGAAGACGGCGGGCGCCCTCTCGGTGACGCCGAAGGGGATAACCCCCGGCTCATCGACATCGACCTCGACCTGGCGCTGCTGGAGCAGGCCGCCGAGGGCGATGCCGTCGTGGAGGAGCTGGCCGTGAAGTACTGGGTGCCCTGACTCGGCGCAGAAAAGCGGTCTGACCAGGCGATTTGGTGAGAGCGCAATGTTCACGTAACTTATTCCAGGTCAGAGCGACA
>NZ_PCZU01000257.1:11747-12933 GCF_002887785.1 Rhodococcus sp. ENV425 | reverse complement strand
GCTCGTACACCATCCTGATGGACGCAACCCATCTGCACGGACATACCTTTCAGGTCGTCCGCGCCGATGGCACTCCCGGACCGCGTAAGGACACCGTGATGGTGCTACCCATGCAGAAGATCGAAGTTGTTCTCGTCGCCGACAATCCCGGCTACTGGATGCTGCACTGCCACAACGGCTAT
Source organism: Rhodococcus sp. ENV425 (assembly GCF_002887785.1). NCBI lineage: Bacteria > Bacillati > Actinomycetota > Actinomycetes > Mycobacteriales > Nocardiaceae > Rhodococcus > Rhodococcus sp. ENV425. Next base: position 12,751 of record NZ_PCZU01000257.1, on the reverse strand, counting down.
CACCAAGACGCGGGCATGATGACCCGGCTCGACTACCGGAGCTGACAACGGGCAGGGGTGTGTCACCGCGGCTCGTCGCAGTGGCACACCCCGCCGGTTGAGTTCCCGCCGGGAAGCCTGCCGAGGTCCGGTGTCCGGCGCCTCGACTGCTCCTACGGACAGTTTTCTGCCAGCCTGTTCCCTCACACGGCGGGGCCCGGGCGTCCCCGGCGCCTGCAAGCAGCGCCAGGGGGTGCCGTCGACCATCGAGGTCGTCCGGCATAGGTGTGCCCTCGCTGTGAGGGGACGCCATCCGAGCCACGGCATGTCGACCGAGAGGAGACCATCACGCGGGCAGTCCGAGACTTCATTGACCGAGAGTGAAACCCTTCCCTGGCAGCTTCCGGTATTGCGGTTCGCCGAAGCGCACCTGGGTCAGACGGGTCTGTCAGACGCGCGCCAGGTCCGTCTGGGCGACTCCGCGTGCTGCGAGCCACTGGATCGGATCGACCTTCGTCCCGTTCGAATCCATGGTCTCGAAATGCAGATGCGGGCCGGTGGATTGACCTCGGTTTCCGACGGTGGCGATCTGCTCGCCGGCCTGCACCTGTTGGCCGACCGCGACCAAGGTTTCGTTGATGTGCCCGTACGTGGTGGTCGATCCGTCGTCGTGGCGGATCTGGACCCACAGCCCGAACCCGGAGGCCGGGCCGGAGTTGATCACGGTGCCGGCCGCGGCCGCGTACACCGGTGTGCCGATGCTGTTGGCGATGTCGAGGCCGGTGTGAGTGGTGCCCCACCTGGGGCCGAAGGGGGAGGTCAAGGTGCCCGACACAGGGGCTACCGCGAGCGGCTGAGGTGCCGTCGGCGGGGTCACGACGGCGAGCGGGGGTACGTTCCACGGGGCCGCCGGAGCCGGTGCGGGTGAGGGGGCGTGATCCACGTAGGGGGCGGTCTCCGGCATCGGCTGGGGGATCGGGACCTGGCTCGCCTCCGGGGCAGGAGCTGAATCCGGGGCAGGAGCT
>NZ_PCZU01000257.1:0-11737 GCF_002887785.1 Rhodococcus sp. ENV425 | reverse complement strand
GGGGGGGGGGTGTGGGGAGGAGGTGTGGGGCGGCGGCGAGTTGGTCGAGTGCCGCATCGACTTCGGGCAGTGCGGTCAGCGCGGCCATGTCTGCAGGGAGTGGGGCGGCTGCGGGCCCGGCGGCGTGGACGTCGTTGTTCACCTGGGCGGGGTGCGCGCCGGCCCCCGCGGGAGAAGCGAACTGGGAACCCACCGTCAGCAGCGCTCCGGTGGCCATTGCCGAGGCCCACACGGTCGTGTGCGTCTCACGTGCTGCTTGTACCCGGTGGCGACCGCTCCGCCCAGGTGACTGTGACCGAAATATCACAGTCGCGTCACGGATGCGTCGGTCCCGGTCCGGCGCGGAAAGATGGTGTCGCCCCACTCAACTGCTCCTGACATGCGTTTTCTCTCCGGCGCCCGTAGGCAGCCGGTAACTGAAGATAACGAAACGATATACGATGAGGGCGGAAAAAACTACCTCGTTTAGTAGTTCATCGAGTGTGAGGCCGACGGCGGACCAGTAGAGGGGGCAAAGCAGCGAGGGAGAACAATGCTTCCGGTCCAGCGCCCAGGCGGGTGGCCCAAGTCAGTTCGGTGTTCAGCGGGAGTTTTCCGACGAGGGTGTCGGCGGTGAACATCGCGCTGTGCTCGGCGACAGCGCCGTCGGGGGTGATCAGGGCGCTGACTCCGGTGGTGGCCGCGACGATCACGGAGCGGCCGTGCTCGACGGCGCGCACCCGCGACATGGCCAATTGCTGATAGGTCATCTCGGTGCGCCCGAATGTGGCGTTGTTGGTGGGGACGGTGATCAATTGAGCTCCGGCGCGCACCGACTCGGCGACCGCATCGTCGAAGGCGACTTCGTAACAGGTGGCCACCGCGACGGGCACACCGTTGAGTTCGATGCGGCCGGTGCCGTCTCCCGCAACGAAGTTGCCGGCTCGAGCCGAGGCCGGCCACAACCGTTCGATTACCGGGCGCAGCGGAAGATACTCACCGAACGGCACCAGGCGGCGTTTGAGGTGCTGCTGGCCGGGGCCGGTGGTCGGATCCCACACCAGTGCGCTGTTGCCGCTGGTGCCATCACCGTTGTCGAGGACGGTCCCGACGAGGACCGGCACACCAAGCGCCGCGGTGGCCCGGTCGAGCCCGGCGCGGGCATCACGGTTGCGTAGGGGATCGATGTCCGAGGAGTTCTCCGGCCATACCACCAGATCGGGACGCGGGAGTCGTCCTGCTGCCACCTCGGCGGCGAGCCGTTCGGTGGCCGCAAGGTGGTTGTCGAGCACGGCGCGCCGTTGGGCGTTGAAGTCCAGCCCCATCCGTGGGACATTGCCCTGCACTGCGGCGACGGTGACCATCGGACTCGATGAGGTTTCCGCGCCGATCACCGCACTCAGAGACGTAATCGTCAGTGGCATGCCGGCGAGCGCGGCCATGGAAAGCGTTGCCCGGCGCTTCCGGACTCGCAGGAAGACCCCGGCAGCTGCGGCGGCAGTACCGGTCAGTGCCACAGCGAAACTCATGCCCGGCGCGCCCACGAACGATGCCAGGGACAGGAAAGGGCCCTCGGCCTGACCGAAAGCAAGCCGCCCCCAGGGAAATCCGCCGAAGGGCACTCGTGCGCGCACCGCCTCGGTGACCACCCAGGCTCCGGCGACGGACAGCGGCGCCCCTGGGCGAGAACTGAGCGCCGCGGCGAGTGCCCCGAACCCGCCGACGGCCAGCGCCTGGACGGCGGCAAGCGCCACCCACGGCACTGCTCCGACGTAGACTCCCACCCACGGCAGCAGCGGCAGGAAGAACCCGAGTCCGGCAAGGTAGCCGTAGCCGAATCCGGCACGTAGGCTGCGGCGCGTCACCGTGGCGGTCAGTACGGCGATCCCTATCGGAGCCAGCCACCACCATCCGGCGCGGGGAGGGAAACTGGCGTACAGCAGCAGCCCCGCAAGCGCCGCGGCAGCACAGCGCAGCAGGCGGGGTGACCACACGTCCCGCCGGCTCGGCCACGGTCCGGTGTCGGCAGTGGTGTCGGTCACGGCGATGGTCATATGGTCCTTTGCGGCGAGAGGCCGATGCGTCTGCCGGGGTCGGGGTGGGCAGGGTCAGTTCAGCCCGGCGTAGGAGTGCAGGCCGGAGACGACCATGTTGATGACGAACAGGTTGAACAGCATCGCTACGAAACCGGCGATGTTGATCCATGCGGCGCGGGTTTCGCGCCAGCCGGCGGTGGCGCGGGCGTGCAGGTATGCGGCGTAGATCACCCAGGCGATGAACGAGACGGTTTCTTTCGGGTCCCAGCCCCAGAACCGGCCCCAGGCGGCCTCGGCCCAGATCGCCCCCAAGATGACCCCGGCGCCGAACAGTGGGAAGGCGAAGATCGTGGTGCGGTAGGCCAGGCGGTCGAGGGCGCGGGCGTCGGGCAGGCGCGCCGTCATCGTCACCAGCCGGCTCCCGGGGCGGTGTTCGGCGCGCAGCGCCAGCAGAAACAACATGCTGGCCACCCCCGAGACAAGGAACACCCCGCTCGAGACCGAGACCACCGACACATGGATCGGCAGCCAGAACGACTGCAACGCCGGCACCACCGGGGCGGCGTCGGCATAGAGCACGGTGCCGGCGACGAACAGCAGCACCAGCACCGGGAGCAACGCGAACATCCACACCACCCGCAACGCCGGGCGGCGCAGCACGATCAGACCGGCGAGCACCCCGATCGCGGCGGTGACGGTGACGAACTCGTACATGTTGCCCCAGGGGAAACGGGCGGTGGCCAGCCCGCGCAGCACCATCGACCCCACGTGCAGGATCCAGGCGACCACGAGCACGCTGATGCCCATCCGGCCGAGCCGGTCCGACAGCGCACGCCCGGTCGGCGTGATCACCCGGCCGGGCCCGGGGGCTGCCGGGGGGACAGCTGCGGCGGGGACGAGGGTGGGGTCGGTGCGGCGGGTGCGGACCGCGGCGAATTCGGCGACGAACAGCACCAGGGCCAGCAGGTAGACGGCGAAGGCGGCCTCGAAGCTCAGGTCGGAGTAACGGGCGAGGGTGTCGTCGATCGGCATGGCTCTAGCGGTCCTTTTTCGCAGCAGGTGATGCCCCGGTCCCGGGGGCCAGGCGTCGGCAGATATCGGTGAATTCCGGTCCCCAGCCGGCGTGGTCGGTGCGGGCCAGCCCGCCGAGTTCGACGGCGGTGCCGCGGCCGGCGGGGCGCAGCCGCACCCAGATCCGGCGGCGTTTGATCATCAGTGAGGCCACCAGCCCGCCCATCATGGTGATCGCGAAGACCAGCACCCAGTTCTGGGCAGGGTCGTGGGAGACCTGCAGGTAGGCGAATTCCTCGGCGCCGTCGAACCGGACGGTGGTGCCGTCGGTGAGGGTGGTGTGTTCTCCGGGGCGCAGGTTGACCCGGGCCTGTTTGACCAGTCGGCCTTGGTTGATCATCTCGGCGTTGAGCGAGAAGATCGACTGGGGAATGCCGGTGTCGAGGCCGGTGTCGCCCTTGTAGATGTCGACGGCCACTGCGGGATCGCGCATGTCGGGGAACACCGAGGTGAGCAGGGTGCCGTTGAACGCGGCGGTGGGAGCGAACAATCCTTCGATCGCGATCTGGTTGCGGCGACGCTCGTCCGGATCCGGATAGGTGCCGCCGGGCGGGTCGAAGCGCAGCGCTCCGCTGCTGAGGAACGTGGTGGCGTCTTCGGGGGCGAACTGCAGTGTCTCGGTGCGTTGTTGCCCGTCGGGGAAGGTCACGGTGAACCGGGGGGCGTAACCGTGACCGGTGAGATACACCCGTTCGTCGCCCAGCCGCAGCGGCTCGTTGACCCGCACTTGGTACCGCTGCCAGCGGTCGGTGCCGATGTCCGTGCCGGTCTGGTAGGACAGCGTGGAGGTGAACATTTCGGCTTGCCCGTTGTCGAGGTAGTCGGCGGAAAAATCCTCGACCTTGAGGCAGAACGGATCGAGTCCGGTGCCGTCGGTGGCGGCTCCGGCGCGGAACGAGTCGTACACCGCCGGGGAGGTGTTGCACAATCCCGGCCCGCCGTCGGCGATGACGATCACCGACCCCTCGTACCCGAACAGCCGACCGGTGGCCACCGCCACCAGCAACCCGACCAGCGAGAAGTGGAAGACCAGGTTGCCGGCTTCGCGCAGATACCCTTTTTCCGCGGATACCGCCTGTACCGCGCCGGGCTCGGTGCGGGTGGTCCGACGCCAGCCGCGCAGCAGGTCGTGGACCCGGTCGAGGGACTCCTCGACCGGCGCGTCGAGCAGCCCCTGGTGGTGATGCGGCAATCGCGACAGGTTGCGCGGTGCAGGTACCGGGGCGCTGCGCACAGCGCGCAGATGCTCGCGCAGCCGGGGAATCAGGCAGCCGATGAGCGAAACCATCAGCAGGGCATAGACGGCGGTGAACCAGAAGCTGGCGAACACGTCGAACGCTTCGAGCCGGTCCAGGACGGGGCCGAGGACCGGACGCGCGGCGATGTACTCGTCGACCTTGCCGGCGTTGAGGCTTCGCTGGGGCAGCAACGCCCCGGGGACGGCAGCGAGGGCGAGCAGGAACAGCAACACCAAAGCGGTGCGCATGGAGGTGAGCTGACGCCATAGGTTGCGTGCCGTGGCGACGGCTCGGCGCAGCGGTGAGGGTTCCGGCGGCGGTGACGGCTTCGAGGCCGGAGCACGGTCGGTGACGGTCATATCGGCAGCACCACGTCAGTGACGAACTCGTCGCGGATCCAGGCGATGAACATCTCCCAGGCTCCGGTCATCAAGGCGAGTCCGACCGCCACGAGCAGCATGCCCCCGGCGATCTGGATATTGCGGGAGTTGCGGCGCAGCCATCCCACCCCACGCAAGGCGGTAGAGGAGCCGAAGGCCAGCGCGACGAACGGCAATCCCAACCCCAGGCAGTAGGCGATGATCAGCACCACGCCACGGGCGGCGGTGGTGCCTTCGGTGCCGGCGGCCACCGAGAGCACCCCGGCCAGCGTCGGGCCCAGGCACGGTGTCCAGCCGAGGGCGAACACTCCACCCAGCAAGGGAGCTCCTGCCAACGAGGAGATCTGCCGCGGGGCGAAACGCAGATTCTTCTGCAAGGCGGGAACCCACCCGAGGAAGGTCAACCCCATGACCACGGTGACGGCGCCACCGATGCGTTGAAGCAGTTCCTGGTTGACGCGCAGCGCCCCGATCACCCCGAAGACCGACGCCGTGGCCAGGACGAACACCACGGTGAACCCGGCGACGAACAACAACGCGGCACCGGTGACCCGCCACCGTCCGGCGGTGCGGACACGCGTATCGCCCGCCGTGACCGTCGGTGCTTCCGCCCCCGAGACCGCGGCCAGGTACGACAAGTACCCGGGCACGAGCGGAATACAGCACGGCGAAGCGAAGGAGACCAGACCGGCCAGCGCCGCCGCCGCCAGGGCGAACACGAGCGGCCCGGTGGCGGCGACCGTCTGGAAGCTGGTGCCCAGTTCTTGTGCCAGGACGATCATGATTCCGCCGCCACTCGCTCGATGACCGGCTGCAGATCCTCGGTCAGCAGCGCCCGCAGGAACACCGCGGCGACCCGATGCTGCCGGTCCAGAACGAGGGTGGAGGGGATGACGCTCGTGGGGAAGTTCCCCCCCAGGGCGATCAGGGTGCGCATCGGCGGATCGTAGATGGACGGGTAGGAGACGTTGTTGTCGATCACGAAGTCCTGTGCCTTGTCACGTTGGGGATCGCGGACGTTGATGCCGAGAAACTGCACCCCCAGAGCGCGGGTGGCGGCGTAGGCGCGTTCGAGGTCGTCGGCTTCGCTGCGGCACGGGGCGCACCACTGGCCCCACAGATTGAGCACCACCACCTGGCCGGCATAGTCGGCCAGATCCACGGTGACACCGTCGGCCATCAGATCCGGGCCGGAGAGCGGCCCGAGGGTGCCGCGGGCGGACGGCGGGTCGTAGAAGATATCGGTCTGGCCGCCGGGGGCGACGAAATCGAAGGTGCCGCCCTGGGCGACGGCATCGGTTCCGGTGCCACAGGCACCGGCTCCCAGCAGCGCAACCAGGATCAGTGTCAGCACAGGCCAGGGCCGGCGACGGTTCCTCCGGCTCGTCCCCGTCATCGCAGCATCTCCTCCACCGCGGAGCGAACCTCGGCCGGCTCGGTGAACACCGGGGGGTTCACCACACGCTCGACGGACCCGTCCCGGTGTACGAGAAAGCTCAACGGCAGCACCGGTGGGACTTGCAGGGCCTTCTGCGCGGCCGCGTCGACGTCGACGAACGAGGGATAACGCAACTCGAGTTCGGCCATCAAGGCTTGCGCGGAAGCTGCGGTGTCCTGCACGTTGAGCCCCACCACCCGGATCGCGCCCGGCTCGGCGGCATAGGTGTCGAGCACCGGCATCTCCTCCCGGCACGGCCCGCACCAGGATGCCCAGAGATTGACCAACGTGGGCTCGCCTTGCAGTGCACTTCCGAGATCAACCGTTTCGGTGGAGCCTAGGCATCGCACCGAGACCCCACTCAACTGTCCAGAGGCGGGGGCGACCGGCGCCGGACAGATTTGTCCTGTCGGTCCGTCGGCGCGGACCAGCCCTTCGGAGGTGTCGACGGGGGAAGGAGCGGTTGAGGTGGCGTGGTCGGTACGCGGCACGGTGGTGCGTTCCTCCCCGCGGGGCCACAGTCCCACAATGAGCAGGGCGATCACCGCAAGGAACCCGATCGTCGACATGGTTCTGACGGACATTGCGACCCTCCTTGGCGTATCCACACCCAATTACTATTTCAAATAGTAGTTGGGTGTGGCCGACGGCCCTGATGTCCCCCTGCGTGGCCCACCCAACGTGGCCCGCTGGGACCGGGGGACGAATCGGCATCGGCGTGCGGCGCGAAGACATCACACGCATCGACGTTGCTATCCTGGCTCACTGTGGCGAGAATCCCGCTCGGCCGTATCTTTCTCGTCGCACTGGCAGTGGCACTGGTGGCGGCGGTGGTCGCTGTCGCCGCTGTTGTTCCGTCTCCGCCGATCTCTCAGATGCGCGAGTGGGCAGCCGCGGCAGGACCGACGTTCGTGGTGGCGTTCTTCCTCGCCCAGACCGTGCTGAACGTCACCCCGATCCCGCGTACCGTGTTCACCCTCAGCGCAGGAGTGCTGTTCGATCCTCTGGTCGGGATCGGCGTCACCATCGCCGCCACGACGGTAAGCGCAGTGGTCGCGTTCGTGACGATCCGAGCGCTCGGCAGAGAGGCGGTCCAGTCCAGACTCTCGCATCCGGCGGTACGGGCCGTCGATGCCCGGCTGGCTCACCGCGGATGGCTGGCCGTCGGATCACTACGACTCATTGCAGTGGTGCCGTTCGCGGTAGTGAACTACTGCTGCGCCCTCTCGTCCGTGCGCCTACTGCCCTACACCGTCGCCACGGTCGCCGGCATCCTGCCCGGCACGATCGGAGTGGTGCTTCTCGGTGACGCAATTACCGGTCGAACGAATCCGGTCCTGACCGCGGTGACTGCTGTGTGCCTACTGGTGGGTGTGGCCGGGTTGTTGCTCGACACCCGCCTCGCCCGGCCGGCAGATGCCACCGTTGCCACTACGCCGCTCGCGTCGTCGACGAAGGCACCGTCGAATGCGCCAGTCGGATTCGGGGCCAGTCACGCCCCTGACCGGGTAAGCGGATTCGGTGAGGCACGCCGCCGGCAGTAGATGGCTGAGCAGCAGAGGTGTGGACCACCCCCGAGAACATGGAGGTTCGATGAAATGACTCGGCCTGGCAGGGGACGGTCCTACCGTCGGGGACTGCGCCTTCAGCCACTGGACAGCTACCGCCGCTGCAGACCGCAGCTCGCGCGGAGCGTACCCGCGGCACCGGCAGATCGCGGCTGAGGAGCGCCGCCGCCTGACACTGCGGCGCGAAGGTGCTCGCTCGGGAAACGGCCCAGGGTGATGACATCTGGAGAAGTCGGTCGGGCACGCCGTCAAGGACAGTCGACCGGCGACCTACGTCAATGCCGGTGTCCGCCGCCGGGGAGCATCATCATCGCCATCATCCCACGCAGGCCAGGGCGAACACCACCGCTCCGGCTCCTACGGTGCCGGTGAGCACCAACACGAGGGCAACGACGAGCACCGGGATACAGCACGCGAGCATCATCCGGCGGTGACGATCGTGACCACCACAGCTCTGAGGTCCGCCATGACCTCCGGGACGGCCGTGGACCTCGGGCGCGGGTCGCGCCGATCTTCGTTCGTCATGGTGTTCCACCCTGCAACGAAGCCGAGACGTATCGCCGTGGCGCAGCCTATGAGCACATATGCCCCGCCGACCACACCGGCGAGGCCGATCATGACTCGGGCAATCCGCTCGGTGGGTGACACCGACACTCCACTGGTGCATCAGCACCGATCCTCTATGTCCGTTGGGAGCCGCCATCGCAGCCCGTCTGTCCGAACAGATCCGAGTCTTCTCACACGGATGCGGCCTTGACCGGTCATTCGATGAAGATTCGTTGAAGAATCCTCCGCGCAGGCCCCCTCCCCCTGTGCTTTATACCCCCGAGGGGTATATAACCGAGGAATGGACGGATCTTCCGTCCGGCCGAGCACACGAGAGGGCGTAGAGCAATGAACGGCACCACAGTCAAGGTTCGAGGCATGACATGCGGACACTGCGTGTCGACGGTGAAGGCCGCAGTCGGATCCGTCCCCGGAGTGACCGCCGTGGAGGTGGACCTGCAATCCGGAACTGTCACCAGTACCGGTACCGCCTCTCCTCATTCTGTAGCCCGAGCCATTTCGCAGGCCGGATACGACGTCGACTCCGCCGAGCAGTCGACGCCGGCCACGCAGACACTTCCGCGAACGGGAAAGTCCGGAGGATGCTGCTGCGGCTGACCCTTGCGCACAGCGGCGGCGCCGATACGGCGCCGCCGGCTGGATCGAGACCGAGTGTGATGTGGACCTACCGGTGAAATCGAGCTCGCAGCCGACCAACCACGGTTCCCCCGGTCAGGTGACACCCGCGGTGTCCTGAACGACGCTGGCTCCGTTCCGAGTTCCGGCCGTTCTCGCCGCGATCCGACCACCGGACAGACCGATACGAAAGGCTTCTCGAAGCCTGACGGTCATTGCCTGCGCACGCAATGCACCACCACGGGCCGCACACGACGCCGAATCGGTACTCGATGCGGACCTCCGCGGCGGCCAGTCGAGCCGCATCGCCGATGAGGTGGCCGTGCCTGCCCGCCCGTCTCATCCGCCGTGGTGGTCACCGTGTTCGCTCGGGGTTCCGGTCACCGGCGCCGAGGTCTGTCCCGGCGATTCGGACGGGTCATCGGAGGTGTTCCCGGTGAGAGCGGGACCGATGACGAACGCGGACAACGCGAACATCCCGGCGAACACCACCAAGGCGATCGCCGGCGCCTTCCAGGTGCGAAAACGACGATACAACCGGCGCAGCATCGGGATCGAGAACACCACACCGAGGACGAAGAAGAGCAGAGTGCCGCCGGCACCGGTGACCAAGGCGGCTCCGGCGATCAAACCGACATGATGCAGCACGTGCGGCACCAAACCCATCACCGCGCCGATTGCCCCGGAGACGGCGTTCCACACTGCCGCCAATGCACCCTTCTTCGTGGGCTCGACCGCAGGTGTCGACTCGTCGGTGGGGGTGTCCTGGGCGAGAGGGTGAGAGTGATGATGCTCGCCGGGATGCATCGACATGGGGATCCTCCTTAGGCCCGGTAGGACACGGTCGTCATCATTCCCGCCTCCTGGTGGTAGGCGTTGTGGCAGTGCAGGGCCCACTGCCCGGGATTGTCGGCGTCGAACTCGATCTCCACGGTCTGCATGGGGCGCACCGTGACGGTGTCCTTGCGTGCGCCACTGGAGACCAGGGCGAAGGTGTGCCCGTGCACGTGCATCGGATGGAACATCATGGACATGTTGCGAAAACGCATGCGTACGCGTTGGCCCTGCGCGACGGTCAAGGGTGCAACGTCAGGAAAGGCACGTCCGTTGAGCGTCCACCGGTACGGCGACATGGTGCCGCCCATGTCCACGCTCAGATAGTTGTCGTGCGACTTGTCCACCAGACGGACCTGCTCGTGGGGACTCAGGTCGGTACCGAGCAGAACCTGCCGGTCCAGTTCCGGGGGCCGGGTATCGGCGGGGCCGGCACTGCCGGACCCGGTGCGCACCAGCGCCACACCGTATCCGGGTTTGCCTTCGGCGGCGGCGTAGAGGGGAAACACGCCGTCGGCGAGGGTGAGCAGGACATCGAACCGCTCACCCATCCCGATCAGCAGGGCGTCCGTCTCGCGGGGAGTGACCGGGAAGCCGTCGCTGTGCGTGACCGTCATTCGGTGCCCCCCGAGGGCGAGGCGAAACGCGGTATCCGAACCGGCGTTGACGATCCGCAGCCGCACCCGCCGCCCCGGCGCCGAGGTCAAGCTCACCGGATCGGTGGGGATCCGACCGTTGACCAGGTAGTACGGGTAGTTCACATCGCCGGCACCACCGAGCAGATCCGACCGCATCGTCTCTGCGCCCATGTCCCCCATACCCTCCATGTCTCCCATGGAGCCGTGATCCATTCCGCCCATTCCCCCCGGGGGTTCGGACCCCTCCCCGGAGGCAGCCATACCGAGTTCACGGGCGACGTCGTCGGGGGTGCGGCCGGTGCCGTCGACCCAGTCGTCGAGCACGACGACCCATTCGTCGTCATAACCGCCGGGCTCGGCCGGGTCGTCGATCACCACCACCCCGTACAGACCGCGGTCGAGTTGGACCCCCGAATGCGAGTGGTAGAAGTAGGTGCCGGGGTGGGGGGCAGTGAATTCGTAGGTGAACCCACCGCCGGGGGCGATGGGATCCTGTGTCAGTCCCGGAACTCCGTCCATGTCGTTGCTCAGCGCGATGCCGTGGAAATGGATGCTGGTGTCGGCAGGGAGTTGATTGTCCACCCGCACCTGCAGCAGGTCCCCGGCCCGGGCTCGCAGCAGCGGACCGGGCAGCGTGTCACCGTATCCCCAGGTCTGCACGATCCGACCTCCGAGGTCGATCTGAGTCGGGCGCGCCGTCAGATGCGCGGGGACGATCGTTTGATTCACCACCCGGCGCTGGGCTTCGAGCCGCCGCACTACCTCGGCGGTCGGGGCCACCGGCTCTCCGGAGGTTCCGGTTCGGCCGCATCCGGCCAGCCCACCGAAGGCCACCGCCCCGGCGGCGGACGCGCCGATCAAGAAACGGCGACGGGACATCTGCACCACACATCACTCCTCAAAACGTCGACGGCGACAGGTTCGGGCGACCGGTCAGCGAGTCGAGCGCAGCGCCTTCAGCCGCGCTCGGTATTCCTCGACATCGATCTCACCGCGGACGAACCGGGCGTCGAGCAGGCGCGCCGGATCGTCGCCGTGGGGCTCGGATCCGGTGCCGATGCGGCGCTCGGGACGGAACACCGCAGCGATGCCGAACACCACCAGCGCCCAGAAACCGACCATGACCAGCGCCATCAGCAGCCAACCGACCCAACCCATCGCGCCCCATTGCCACATCATGGTCGCCCCTTCCTCGAAGCCCGATGCCGATCCTCGTCGCCGAACCCCATGGTGGAGGTAGGTCTTTGATGAAGGTTCATTGAAGAAGGCCGCGGCGGATCCGCCGCCCTCCACCGGGACGGCCCCCAGGTCGGTGCAGGGCGTCCGATTCCGAACCACCGCGGCTAGTAGGACTTTGTTAGGTCGGGAAGGTG
>NZ_PCZU01000256.1:3534-4775 GCF_002887785.1 Rhodococcus sp. ENV425 | reverse complement strand
CTGCCGCAGGTCGAGGGAGGCGAGGTGGAAGCCGAAGGCCTCGACGGCGCCGCGGACGTGCGCGAGCCGGTCGTCGGCGAGGGCGGCGCCGCCGCCGGCGCGCAGGGCGATGTCGAGGATGTCGAGGTCGGCGAGCAGGTCGGCGGGCGTGTCGTAGCCGGCCAGTGGGCTCGGCAGCGCGTGCGGGGGCGGTTCGTCCAGCAGTCGTGCCGCGGTGGCGGTCAGGCGGCCGCGGATGCCGCGCAGCGCGCGGCGGTACGGTTCGTCGGCGCGCGACGGGGCGTCGTCACCGGAGGCGTCGGCGAGCCGGCCGAGGTCGTCGGTGATGCGGACCAGGCGCGCGGACATCGACAGTTCCCGCTCGAGCTGTTCGAGCTCGGCGAGGTGGTGGCCGAGGGCGGTCGCGGCGGCCCGGTCGGTGGCGCGGTGGACGACCTCGGCGGTCACGTTGGGGTTGCCGTCGCGGTCGCCGCCGATCCAGGTTCCGGTGCGCACCAACGGGTCCGGCAGCAGGGGGACGCCGGGCCAGCGTTCGCGCAGGGCGCGCCGGACCTCGGCGTTGAGGGCCGGGACGACGCGGAACAGGGAGGCGTCGTAGTACCGCAGGCCGACCTCGATCTCGTCCTGGATGCGGAGGCGGGCGAGCCGGATGAGGGCGGTCTGCCACAGGGTGAGGATCTGCCGCCACAGCTGCAGGTCGATGTCGGAATGCTCGTCGGGCTCGGCGCGTTCGCGGCGGCGCATGAGGTCGGTGATGCGACTCTGCACGTCGAAGACGGTTCGGCGGCGGGTCTCGGTGGGGTGGGCGGTGATCACCGGGGAGACGAGGGCGCCGTCGAGCGCGGCGGCGACCTCGGCGGGGTCGAGTTCGGCGGCGTCGAGTTTGCGGTAGGTGGCGGCCAGCGAGCTGTCCTGTGCCGGTTCCCCGGCGCGCACGTGCACGGCGCGGCGGCGTTCGCGGTGCAGGTCCTCGGCGAGGTTCGCCAGCAGCGCGAAGTGGCTGAAGGCGCGGATGACGGGGAGGGTGTCGTCGGTGGGGACGTCGGCGAACATCGCCGCGACCTCGGCCCGGTCGATCTCGGAGCGGCGCACCCGGAAGCTCTCGACGCGGGCGCGTTCGACGAGGGCGAAGAGGTGCTCGCCGGCCTGTTCCCGGACGATGCGGCCCAGCATCCCGCCGAGCAGCCGGATGTCCTGGCGCAGGGGCTCGGTCGCGGAGCGGGACCCGGAGGGGTCGGCCG
>NZ_PCZU01000256.1:0-3481 GCF_002887785.1 Rhodococcus sp. ENV425 | reverse complement strand
CGGCGCGACCCGGAATTCCGGGTCGCGCCGTCGTGCGGAGCGATCAGCTGAACTTGATCTGCAGGCCGATGCCGAGGATGGCGATCAGCCAGACGATGCCGGTGAAGACGGTCAGCCGGTCGAGGTTCTTCTCGGCGACACTGGAGCCGGACAGGCTGGACTGGACACCGCCACCGAACAGGGTGGACAGACCGCCGCCCTTACCGCGATGCAGCAGCACGAGCAGGATCAGCAGCAGGCTGGTGGTGATCAGCAGGATGTCGAGGAACAGTGCCATGGCGCCAGACTACAGGGCGCCGTCGCGGCGTCCTTCCGGGCCTCGGGGGGATCCGGAAGGGCGCCGCGGGTGCTTACAGCGGGCCGCCCGCGGCGATCGCGGAGAGCTGTGCGAACTCGTCGGCCTTGAGCGAGGCGCCGCCGACGAGACCGCCGTCGATGTCGGGCTGAGCGACGAGCTCGCCGACGTTCTTGGCGTTGACCGAGCCGCCGTAGAGCACGCGGACGGCGTCGGCGACCTCCGGGGAGGCGAGCTCGGCGAGGGTGGCGCGCACCGCGGCGCACACCTCCTGGGCGTCGGCAGCCGAGGCCACCTTCCCGGTGCCGATGGCCCACACCGGCTCGTACGCGACGACGATCTTCGCAATCTCGTCGGACGAGAGCCCGGCGAGGGACCCGCGCAGCTGGGCGACGTTGTGGGACACGTGCCGGCCGGCCTCGCGGACGTCGAGGCCCTCGCCGATGCAGACGATCGGGGTCAGCCCGTGCCGCAGGGCCGCCTTGGTCTTGGCGAGCACGATCTGGTCGGTCTCGCCGTGCAGCGTGCGCCGCTCGGAGTGGCCGACGACGACGTAGGCGCAGCCCAGCTTGGCCAGCATCGCACCGCTGATCTCGCCGGTGTAGGCGCCGGAGTCGTGGGCGGAGACGTCCTGGGCACCGTAGGTGAGCAGCAGCTTGTCGCCCTCGATCAGCGTCTGGACGCTGCGGATGTCCGTGAACGGCGGCAGCACCGTCACGTCCACCTTCTCGAGGTACTTCTCCGGCAGCGCGAAGGCGATCTTCTGCACCAGGGCGATGGCCTCGAGGTGGTTGAGGTTCATCTTCCAGTTGCCGGCGATGAGCGGCTTACGGGTCATCTCAGGCCTCCAGTGCAGCGATGCCGGGCAGTTCCTTGCCCTCGAGGTACTCGAGGGAGGCGCCGCCGCCGGTGGAGATGTGCGAGAACCCGTCCTCGGGCAGGCCGAGCAGGCGCACCGCCGCGGCCGAGTCGCCGCCGCCGACGACGCTGAACGCGCCGGCGCGGGTGGCCTCGACGATCGCCTCGGCGACCCCCTTGGTGCCGGCCGCGAACTTCTCGAACTCGAACACGCCCATCGGGCCGTTCCAGAACACGGTCTTGGCGCCGGTGAGGTACTGGGCGAACCGGGCCACCGACTCGGGTCCGATGTCCAGGCCCATCCAGCCGTCCGGGATCTCGGTGACGGGCACCGTCTCGGCCTCGGCGTCGGCGGCGAACGCGTCGGCGACGACCACGTCCTGCGGGATGTGGATGACGTCGCCGAACCGCTCGAGCAGGCCCTTGCAGGTCTCGGTCATCGACTCCTCGAGCAGCGAGTTGCCCACCGAGATACCTTGCGCCGCAAGGAAGGTGAAGCACATGCCGCCGCCGATGACGAGGGTGTCGACCTTGGGGGCGAGGGCCTCGATCACGGCGAGCTTGTCGGAGACCTTCGAGCCGCCGAGCACCACCGCGTAGGGCCGCTCCGGATCGGCCGTGAGCTTGGCCAGCACCTCGACCTCGGCGGCGACGAGGTTGCCCGCGTAGTGCGGCAGCAGGTTCGCCACGTCGTACACCGACGCCTGCTTGCGGTGCACCACACCGAATCCGTCGGAGACGAACGCGCCGTCCTCGCCGACGAGTTCGACGAGCTCGCGCGCCAGCGCCTGCCGCTCCGCCTCGTCCTTGCTGGTCTCGCGCGGATCGAAACGGATGTTCTCGAGCAGGAGGATGTCGCCGTCGGTCAGGCCCTCCGAGCGGGCCAGCGCGTCCTGTCCGACGACGTCGCCGGCGAGCTGGACGTTGCGGCCGAGCACCTCACCGAGCTTCGCCGCGACCGGGGCGAGGGAGAACTTCGGATCGGGCTCGCCCTTGGGCCGGCCCAGGTGGGCGGTGACGACGACCTTCGCGCCCGCCTCGGCGAGCGCGGCGATCGTCGGGGCGGACGCGACGATGCGGCCGGGGTCGGTGATCGTCGCGCCGTCCAACGGGACGTTGAGGTCCGAGCGCACCAGCACGCCACGACCCTCGACGCCGGCGTCGAGCAGATCCTTCAGGGTCTGAACTGCCACTGTTCGACTGTCCTGTTCGGTCAGAGGGACTTCGAGACCAGGCCGATGAGGTCGACCAGGCGGTTGGAGTAGCCCCACTCGTTGTCGTACCAGGAGACGATCTTGACCTGGTCGTCGATGACCTTGGTCAGGCCGGCGTCGTAGATCGACGAGTGCGGGTCGGTGACGATGTCGGAGGAGACGATCTCGTCCTCGGTGTACTTGAGGATGCCCTTGAGCGGGCCCTCGGCGGCCGCCTTCATCGCCGCGTTGATCTCCTCGATGGAGGCGGGGGTGGCGAGGTTGGCGGTCAGGTCGGTGACCGAGCCGGTCGGGATCGGCACGCGCAGGGCGTAGCCGTCGAGCTTGCCGACCAGCTGCGGCAGGACGAGGCCGATGGCCTTGGCGGCGCCGGTGCCGGTGGGCACGACGTTCAGGGCGGCGGCGCGGGCGCGGCGCAGGTCCTTGTGCGGGCCGTCCTGCAGGTTCTGGTCCTGGGTGTAGGCGTGGACCGTGGTCATCAGGCCCTTGACGATGCCGAAGCTGTCGTCGAGGACCTTGGCGATCGGGCCGAGGCAGTTGGTGGTGCACGAGGCGTTGGAGATGATGTTCTGGCTGCCGTCGTACTTGTCGTCGTTGACGCCCATCACCACGGTGAGGTCCTCACCCTTGGCGGGCGCCGAGATGATCACCTTCTTGGCGCCGGCGTCGAGGTGGCCCTTGGCCTTCGACGCGTCGGTGAAGATGCCCGTCGACTCGACGACGACGTCCACGCCCAGGTCGCCCCACGGCAGCGCGGCCGGGCCTTCCTTGACCTCGAGCGCCTTGATGCGGTGGTCACCGACGACGATGGTGTCCTCACCGTCGAGGCTGACGTCCTGCGGCAGGCGGCCGAGGATCGAGTCGTACTTGAGCAGGTGGGCCAGAGTCGCGTTGTCGGTGAGGTCGTTGACCGCGACGATCTCGATGTCGGTGGTGCCGAGCGCCCTCTGCGCCTCGACAGCCCGGAAGAAGTTACGTCCGATACGACCGAAGCCGTTCACGCCTACCCGGACAGTCACAATTACGCTCCTTTGCCCATCTCTGCTGGTTGTGCCAGTGGTGCCCACCGCGGTGCCGGAGACATCGGCGCCGGTCGGCAGGACTCATCGGTCGA
>NZ_PCZU01000255.1:0-24772 GCF_002887785.1 Rhodococcus sp. ENV425 | reverse complement strand
CTCCGGCAACGATGACAGAACTGGTCACGATGGGGTCTCCGATCTTGTTGTCGAGCAGTGGTATTCGACTACTTCTCTCAGACGAGCTCGTCGATGCGGATCTCGAGCGGCGCCGCGGTGGCCGCAACGACGTCGTCGACGGTCACGCCCGGCGCGAGCTCGCGCAGCGCGAGGGTCCCGTCGCCGACGACGTCGATCACCGCGAGGTCGGTGATGATCCGGTCGACGACACCCTGGCCGGTGAGGGGCAGGGAACACGTGTCGACGATCTTCGAATTGCCGTCGCGGTCGGTGTGTTCCATGACCACGATGACGCGGCTGGCGCCGTGCACCAGGTCCATGGCGCCGCCCATGCCCTTGACCATCTTGCCGGGAACCATCCAGTTGGCCAGGTCGCCGGTCCGGGAGACCTGCATGCCGCCGAGCACGGCGGTGTCGATGTGCCCGCCGCGGATCATGCCGAACGACAATGCCGAATCGAAGAATGCGGCACCGGGATTGACGGTGACCGTCTCCTTGCCCGCGTTGATCAGGTCCGGGTCGACGTTCTCCTCGGTCGGGTACGGGCCGGTGCCGAGGATGCCGTTCTCCGAGTGCAGCGTCACCTGCACGTCCGGCGGAAGATGACCGGGGATGAGCGTCGGCAGCCCGATGCCCAGGTTGACGTACTCGCCGTCGATCATCTCCGCGGCCGCGCGGGCCGCCATCTGGTCTCGGGTCCATCCCTTGGTGCCGGTCATCGTGCCGCCCCTTCCGTTGCCTGGACTGTCCGCTTCTCGATCCGCTTGTCCTGCGGACCGGTTTCGACGATGCGCTGCACGAAGATTCCCGGCAGGTGCACCTGCGCGGGATCGAGCTCGCCGGGCTCGACGAGTTCCTCGACCTGCGCGATCGTGACCTTCCCGGCCATCGCGGCCAGCGGATTGAAGTTCATCGCCGTCTTGTCGAAGATCAGGTTGCCGGCGGTGTCGCCCTTGACGGCGTGTACCAGCGCGAAGTCGGCGGTGATGCCCTCCTCCATCACGTACCGCTTGTCGCCGAAGGCCCGGGTCTCCTTCGGCGGGGAGGCCACGGCCACCGAGCCGTCGACGTGGTACCGCCACGGCAGTCCGCCGTCCGCGACGGGGGTGCCGACACCCGCCGGGGTGAAGAACGCGGGGATGCCGGCGCCACCGGCGCGCAGCCGCTCGGCGAGGGTGCCCTGCGGGGTGAGCTCGACCTCGAGCTCACCGGCGAGATACTGGCGGGCGAACTCCTTGTTCTCCCCGACGTAGGAGGCGGTGACCCGGCGGATCTGGCGCGCGTTCAGCAGCAGGCCCAGGCCGTGGTCGTCGACGCCGCAGTTGTTGGAGAACACCTCGAGATCGCCGACGCCGGACTCGACCAGCGCGCGGATCAAGGCGTCGGGGATGCCGCACAACCCGAACCCGCCGACGGCGATCGTCGCGCCGTCGGACACGTCCGCGACGGCGGCCGCGGGCGTGTCGAACACTTTCGTTCCCATCACAGACCCCTTCTCGAGACTTCGGTCCCTCCGGACCCCGGTGCAGGATGCGTTCATTCAATGGACGATGACGCATCGGTCGAGTACCACTACATGCTCTGTGTTTGCCGATTTCAAGGCCTTGCGAGCGGCGCATTCGAGATTGCTCGCCCATCGGAACGTCGATTTCGACGGCGTTCACTGAGTGGACGTATTCTCGTGTCATGGAGGAGGCACAGAGACCCCACGTGATCGGCCGCGTCAGCGCGCTGCTGCGCGCGATCGCCGGGCACGAGCCCACCGGCTCGTCGACCTCGGATCTGGCCCGGGCGACGAACCTCGCGCGCCCGACGGCGCACCGCCTGCTGACTTCGCTCACCGACGAGGGCCTCGTCGACCGCGACCCGAAGACCGGTCGATGGTCGCTGGGGCCCGAGCTGTACCTGCTCGGCTCGCTGGCGGCCGGCCGTTACGACATCACCGACCTCGCCCGCGACATCCTGCGCGACCTCGCACGGGAGACCGGCGAGAGCGCCTTCCTGTCCGCCCGGCGCGGGGACGAGACCGTGTGCCTCGCCAGCGAGGAGGGCAGCTTCCCGCTGCGTTCCCACGTCCTCCACGTCGGGATCCGGCTGCCCCTCGGTGTCGCGTCCGCGGGGCTCGTCATCCTGTCCCACCTGTTCGACCGCGACATCGACGAGTACCTGTCCCGTACCGACCTGACCGCCGGGTGGGGGCCGGACCACAGCCGGCAGGCCGTCGAGGAACGGATCGCCGCGACGCGCCTGGCCGGCTACTCCACCAATCCCGCCCTGCTCGTGGAGGGAAGCTGGGGGATGGGGGCCGCCGTCTTCGACCACCGGGACGCGCCGGCCTGGGCGCTGAGCATCACCGGGGTGGAGAGCCGTTTCCGCGCCGACCGTCGTCCCGAACTCGGGGAACTGCTGCTCCGGCAGGCGCATCGTCTCACCCAGTTGCTGCGCCACCGCCCCCGGCGGTCCGGGTGAGGGACGATCGTCCGGACGCGCACCCGGATCGGGCCGCCGCACCGCCCGCACTCGCGTCGCGTCAGCCCGGCCCTCGCCCCGTGAGCACCGCGCGGGCCATCTCGGCCAGCTGCGCCGGACGCTGTGCGAGGGCGTCGATGTCGACCTCCTGATCGCCCATCGCGCCGGCGCGGAACCTCGCCGCCACACCCTCCGCGATGGCTGCGAGCTTCCACAGCGCGAAGCCCTGGTGATACCGCAGGTCGTCGAGGTCACGGCCGGTCGTGTCGGCGTACCGGGAGGCGACCGTGTCGACGTCGAGGAAACCGTCGGCGGGATCGGGCGCCCAGCCGATCACGTCGGCCGACGCCCAGGTGGCGGTGAGCCACCCGAGGTCGGCCATCACGTCGCCGATGGTCCACAGCTCCCAGTCCAGAACCGCGCGCACCTGCCCGTCGGTCCCGATCAGCAGGTTGCCCGGCCGGAAGTCGCCGTGCACCAACCCGGTCCACCGTTCGGCGGGCAGCTTCCGGGTCAGGAGCTCGTGGACGTCCCACACGGGCCCGGGACCGACACCGCCGGCGGTGAGCTGACGGCTCCAGCGCCGCAATTGGCGCTCGAGGTAGCTGCCCGGTTTGCGCAGTTGCGCCAGCGGTCCGGTCGTGGTGTCCACCGCGTGGATCACCGCGAGGGTGTCCACGATGCTGCGGGAGGCGGTCGGTCGGTTCGGCCGGGGGATCGCGGCGACCGTCTCGGCATCGTCGAGGACGATGCCCTCGACGTGCTTCATGACGTAGAAGTCCGCCCCCGTCACCGACCGGTCGGTGCAGCAGCCCGTCACCGGCGGCACCGGCACCGGGCCGCCGGCGAGCAGGTCGAGGATGCGCCACTCCCGCACGACGTCGTGGGCGGAGGAGAGCAGTTCCCCGGTCGGCGGCCGGCGCAGGACCCAACGCGTCCCCGCCTCGTCACGGACCCGGTAGGTGAGGTTGGACCGGCCTCCGGTGATCAGTTCGAAGTGCAACGGGGGTGCGACGTCCGGGAGGTGCTCGACGAACCACGCGGTGACGCGCGCTGCGTCGAGGCCGATCGGCTCGCTCGCGGCATCCACCTGAGCCATCGCGCCCTCTCTGCTCGTTCGGATCCGGTGCGGATCCCTCATGCTTACTCGCCTCGCGCACCGATCGGTACGTGCCGTGCCGGACCACCGGGGAAATTCGGGGCGCGGTCCACGCGCCCCAGACGCCGTTGGGCCCTGACCGGGTCCTCCGCCCGCCGGCGACCCGGGACTCGGGGATCGGGCAAGCCTCGTCGAGCCCGCGCCGACCGTGGCCCGGGCCGCCTGCCCCGGTCACATCCGGATGGCCCGAGCGATTGACATCACACCGCCTCGGGCGCAAACTATGCGAGCGCTCAGCAACTTGAATCTGACGTCAAGTTACGTGACTCCCTGCTGTGAAGGAGCACCCGGATGACCGACGCACCCGCCGCGGCGACCCGCGGCGTGGCCACCACCGACGACCTGGTCCTGACCGAGCGGCGCGGCCCCGTCGCCCTGCTCACCCTCAACCGGCCGGCCAAGCTCAACGCCTGGAGCAACGCGCTCGAGGACCGCTACTTCGACCTGCTCGCCGAGGCCGACGACGACCCGCAGGTGCGGGCCGTCGTCGTCACCGGTGCCGGCCGCGGATTCTGCTCCGGCGCCGACCTCGACGACCTGCGCCACGTCGCCGACGCGTCGGACGACGACCTGATGCGGCCACGCCCGCGCGACTTCCCGCTGCGGGTCCGCACACCGCTCGTCGCCGCGATCCGTGGACCCGTCGCGGGACTCGGCCTGGTCGAGGCTCTCTACTGCGACGTCCGCTTCGGCGACCCGACCGCCCGGTTCACCACCGCGTTCGCGCGCCGCGGGCTCATCGCCGAGTACGGCATCAGCTGGCTGCTGCCCCGCCTCGTGGGCCACAGCCGCGCCACGGACCTGCTCCTGTCGAGCCGTATGGTCGACGCGGACGAGGCCCACCGGATCGGCCTGCTCGACCATCTCGTCACCACCGGCGACGTCGTCGACGCCGCCGTCGCCTACGCGACCGACCTCGCCGCGCACTGCTCGCCGCGGTCGATGGCGACGATCAAGCAGCAGCTGCGCGACGACGCCGACCGGTCCTACCCGGACGCGCTCGCCGCCGCGGACCGCCTGATGCGCGAGGCCTTCCGCGGTCCCGACGTGGCCGAGGGCGTCGCCAGTCACCTCGAGCGGCGCGCCCCCGCGTTCGCCGCCCTGCCCGGGAGTGCCCATGCCCCTGCGTGAAACCGTCGGCATCGACCCGGACGCGATCCTGCGCTGGTTCGGCGACCTCGGCATCGAGCACACCGCGCCGCTGACCTTCGACCGCATCGGGCTCGGACAGTCGAACCTGACCTACCTGGTGCAGGACGGCGACGGCCGCCGGTGGGTGCTGCGGCGACCGCCGCTCGGGCACCTACTGGCGTCCGCGCACGACGTCGCGCGCGAGGCCCGCATCCTCTCCGCGCTCGAGGGCACCGACGTGCCGACGCCGAAGGTGTTCGGGCTCACCGGCGATCCGGCATTCAGTGACGTGCCGCTGGTGCTCATGGAGTTCGTCGACGGACAGGTGGTGGACCGGATGTCCGTCGCCGAATCCCTGACGCCGGAGCGCCGCCGCCGGATCGGGCTGTCGCTCGCGCGGACGCTCGGCCGGATCCATGCCGTGGACCTCGAACGTACGGGGCTCGACGCCCTCGCCCGCCCCAAGCCGTATGCGGAGCGGCAGCTGCACCGCTGGGCCGGCCAGTGGGAGAAGTCGAAGACCCGCGAGCTGCCCGAACTCGACGACCTGACCCGCCGGCTCCTGGCCGCCGTGCCGCCACAGCACGAAATCACCTTGGTGCACGGTGATTTCCACCTGCGCAACGTCATCACCTCGTGCGAGAGCGGTGACGTCGTCGCCGCGCTGGACTGGGAACTGTCCACCGTCGGCGACCCCCTCGCCGACGTCGGGTCGTTGTTCGCGTACTGGCCCGAGCCGGGGGAGGACACCGGCGGCGACTTCCCCGCCTCCACCCTCGAGGGCTTCCCGAGCCGCGCCGAACTCGCCGCCGTCTACCTGGACGAGACGGGCCGCGACCCGGCGGCGCTGAAGTTCTGGCACGCGCTGGGGCTGTGGAAGGTGGCGGTGATCGCGGAGGGTGTGATGCGCCGCGCCCTCGACGAACCGCAGAACAAGGCCGCGGCCGGCACTCCCACGGTCGCGCGCATCGACGCTCTCGTCCACAAGGCCCGCGAGATCGCCGACGAAGCCGGCATCTGACGCCCCCACCACCCTCGACACGCAGGAGACGACGATGTCCCCCGACGAGCAGACGACCTCGCGCGACCTCTCCGGGCGCGTGAAACATCTTCTGGACCAGTATGATCCGAGCACGACCGGGCCGGAGGACTTCCTCGGCGCTCGGTTCGACGCGGGTCTCGCCTGGGTGCACTTCCCGCCGGGCCACGGCGGACTCGGCCTGCCGCAGAGTCACCAGGCGCAGGTCGAGGCCGAACTGGCCGCCGCCGGAGCACCCCGGCCCGCCGCGGGCCGCAACGGCATCGGCCTGGGCATGGCCGCGCCCACCATCGCGGCGTTCGGCACCGAGGAGCAGAAACGCCGGTTCCTGCGTCCCCTCTACACCGGACGGCACATCTACTGCCAGCTGTTCAGCGAGCCCGGCGCCGGCTCCGACCTGGCCGCCGTCGCGACCCGCGCGGTCCGCGACGGCGACGACTGGATCGTCAACGGCCAGAAGGTGTGGACGTCGGGCGCGCAGAACGCGCAGATGGCGATCCTGGTGGCCCGCACCGACCCGAGCGTGCCCAAGCACGCCGGCTTGACGTACTTCCTGCTGGACATGAGCGATCCGGGCGTCGACGTGCGACCCCTGCGGCAGATCACCGGCGAGGCCGAGTTCAACGAGGTGTTCCTCACCGACGTGCGGGTACCCGACGCCAACCGGCTCGGCGACGAGGGGCAGGGCTGGCGCGTCGCCACGACCACCCTCAACAACGAACGCGTCGCGATCGGCTCCGGCGCGCCCCGCGAGGGCGGCATGATCGGCAAGGTCGCCGCGACGTGGCGCGAGCGTCCCGAGCTGCGCGACCCGGCGCGGCACGACCAGCTGATGCGGCTGTGGGTGGAGGCGGAGGTGACCCGGCTGACCGGAGAACGCCTGCGCCAGCAGCTCGCCGCGGGCCAGCCCGGTCCGGAGGGCTCCGGCATGAAGCTCGCGTTCGCCCGCCTCGCCCAGACCGTGTCGGGATTCGAGGTGGAGTTGCACGGCGAGGACGGCCTCCGATACGACGACTGGACCCTGCGCCGGCCTGAGGCGGTGGACTTCACCGGCCGTGAACCCGGATACCGGTACCTGCGCGCCAAGGGCAACTCGATCGAGGGCGGCACGTCGGAGATCCTGCGCAACGTCGTCGCCGAGCGGGTGCTCGGGCTGCCGCCGGAACACCGTGTGGACAAGGATATTCCGTGGAAGGACCTGGCGCGATGACCGACCTGCTGTACTCCGACACCGAGGACGCCCTGCGGGACAGCGTCCGTCGCGTGCTCACCGATCGCTGCCCACCGTCCGTCGTGGTGACCGCGTACGACGCCGCGCCCGCCGACTTCTCGGGCGTGTGGAAGACGGTCGCCGCCGAACTCGGGCTGGCGGGGCTGCTGGTGCCCGAGTCGCTCGGCGGCGCCGGCGCGAGCACCCGCGAGGCCGCGGTCGTCATGGAGGAGATCGGCCGGGCCGCCGCGCCGGTGCCGTACCTGTCGAGCGCGGTGCTCGCCACCGTCGCGCTGCTGCGCGCCGGCGACACCGGGACCGTGCCGGCCCTCGCGGAGGGCGCCGCGACCGGCGCCCTCGTCGTGCCGTTGTCGACGGCGCCGGACGCCGCGATCACCGGGGTGCATCGCACGGCCGACGGCCTGACCGGACGGGTCACCAGCGTCGCCGGGGCACACGAGGCCGATGTGCTCGTCGTCCCCGTCGCGGGGCCGGACGGCCTCGAACTGCACACCGTCCGGTCGGACGCCGCCGGCGTCACGGTGACCCCGGTGCTGTCGCTGGACATGACCCGGCCGATCGCCGACGTCGAGTTCGCCGGGGCCGCCTCCACCCGCGTCGACGGCGGCGACGCGGCCGCCGCGGTGACCGAGGCGCTGCAGTGCGGGGCGGTGCTGCTCGCCTCCGAGCAGCTCGGGGTGGCCCAGTGGTGCCTCGAGACCACCGTCGCCTACGTCAAGGAGCGCCGCCAGTTCGGCCGCGCCGTCGGTTCGTACCAGGCGATCAAGCACCGGCTCGCCGATCTGTGGCTCGAGGTGGGCGCGGCGCTGTCGGCCGCCCGGTACGCGGCCGACGCGTACGCACGCGGCGACGACGACACCGCGATCGCGGCGGCGGTCGCCCAGTCCTACTGCAGCGACGTCGCCGTCCACGCTGCCGAGGAGTGCATCCAGTTGCACGGCGGCCTCGGCATGACCTGGGAGTACCCGGCGCATCTCTACCTCAAGCGGGCCAAGGCCGATCAGCTCGCGCTCGGCGTCCCGTCCCGGCACCGCGCCCGGCTGGCGGACCTCGTCGGCCTGCCGGTCTCGTGACCGAAACGATTGCGCTGCAACAACACACGAAAGGACAGGTGCCGCCACGATGAGCTGGTACGACGACAGGCCCTGGATGGCCCAGTACGATCCCCGCGTGGCCGAGGTCGGACCCGTCCCGCGACGGACCACGCTCGAGGTGTTCGCCGACGCCGTCGCCGCCGCGCCGGACGGGCCGGCGATCACGTATCTCGGTGCGACGCTGACCTATCGGGAAGTCGACGAGCTGACCGACGGCGTGGCGGCCTACCTGCTCGAACACGGCTTCCGCAGGGGCGACCGGCTGGCCGTGTACCTGCAGAACGTGCCGCAGTTCGTCCTCGCGCTGTTCGGCGCGTGGAAGGCCGGCGGCGCGGTGGTGCCGCTGAACCCGATGTACAAGGACGAACTCGACCACATCCTCACCGACGCCGGCGTCGTCGCCGTCGTGTGCGGCGAACAGGCGTGGGCGGACCGGGTGGCGGAGCGGGCCGCCGGGGCGGGCGTGACGATCGCGCTGACCGCGAGCGAACTGGACCTGCAGACCCGGAACGACGAGCGGCTCTTCGCGGGCGTCGAGCGCCGCCGTACGCCGGGCGTCCCCGACCTACTGGAGGTCGCCCGCGAGTGGGCGGGCCGCCCCGTCCCCGATCCGGGCCTGGTCCCCGACGACATCGCGCTCGTCTCCTACACGTCCGGGACGAGCGGACTGCCCAAGGGCGCCACCAACACCCACGCGAACCTCACCGTCAACTGCGTACTGCTGCGCCTGTACGACGAGATTCCGGCGGGTTCGCCGATCTTCGCTCTCGCGCCGCTGTTCCACATCACCGGGATGGTCGTCCAGTTGCTCACCGCGGTGGATCTGGCCGGTCCGCTGGTGCTGGCCTACCGCTTCGACGCCGGGGTGGTGCTCGACGTCCTGAAGCGGGAGCGGCCCGCGTTCATGGTCGGCCCGTCGACCGCGTACATGGCGCTGCTGGCGCATCCGTCGTTCTCGTCGGACGCGTTCGAGTCGCTCCTGACCCTCAACTCCGGTGGCGCGCCGCTGCCACCGGCCATCGTCGAGCGCTTCCGCGAGCGGACCGGCCTCTACATCCGCAACGGTTACGGCCTGACGGAGACCAGCGCGCCCTGTGTCGTCGTGCCCTCCGGCCGCGAGGCGCCGGTGGATCCGGACTCGGGCACGCTGTCGATCGGCCTGCCGCTGCCCACCGCGATGGTGCGCATCGTCGACGAGGACGGCAAGGACCTCGGACCGGGAGAGGTCGGGGAGATCGCCGTCGAGGGTCCCATGGTCGTCCCCGCCTACTGGAACCTGCCCGAGGCCACCGCCGAATCCATCCCGGGCGGGCGGCTGCTGACCGGTGACGTCGGCTTCATGGACGCACAGGGCTGGGTGTACGTGGTCGACCGCAAGAAGGACATGATCAATGCCTCCGGGTTCAAGGTCTGGCCCCGCGAGGTGGAGGACGTGCTCTACCGGCATCCGGCGGTCCGCGAGGCCGCGGTCGTCGGCGTGCCCGACTCCTACCGCGGCGAGTCGGTCGCTGCGTTCGTGAGCCTGCGCCCGGACCAGGACGTCGACCCGGACGAGCTGGTGGCGTGGTGTCGCGACCGGCTGGCCACCTACAAGGCCCCGCGGTCGGTCGAGATCCTGGACGAGCTGCCCAAGACCACCAGCGGGAAGATCCTGCGCCGCGAGATGCGCAGGGTCGCGTCGTCCTGACCCGAGGAGGGAAACACGTGCCGAGCATCGACGAGGTTCTGGGCCTGCGCGAGATCGCCCCGGCGACGTTCCGCGCCGACCCGGTGCCGACCGAGATGGAGCGGACCTTCGGCGGCCAGGTCGCC
Organism: Rhodococcus sp. ENV425; assembly: GCF_002887785.1. Taxonomy (NCBI): domain Bacteria; kingdom Bacillati; phylum Actinomycetota; class Actinomycetes; order Mycobacteriales; family Nocardiaceae; genus Rhodococcus; species Rhodococcus sp. ENV425. The sequence goes on along the minus strand of NZ_PCZU01000255.1, from coordinate 14,816 downwards.
GGGCAGGCGCTTTCCGCGGCGGCACGGACCGTGCCGCCCGAGTTCGGCGTGCACTCGATGCACGGGCACTTCCTGCGCCCCGGCCGGCCGCTCGACCCCACCGACTATCGGGTGGACGCCGTGCGGGACGGCGGCAGCTTCCGCACCCGGTACGTCACCGCGGTCCAGGACGGCGAGACGGTGTTCACACTGACCGCCTCGTTCCACCGCGGCGACGACGGGTACACCCATCAGGCGGCCATGCCGGCGACGGCCGGACCGGAAGAGATCGCGGAGAACGGCCGCCCGTGGGCCGCGTGGTACGACTTCCCGGAATGGGACGACTGGGAGCGCCGCTGGCTCCCTGCGGACGAGGCCACGCCCGACGTGCCGTCGCGCCGGCGGCTGTGGATACGGCACCGCACCCCCCTGCCCGACGACCCGGTCCTGCACGCCTGCGCCCTGACGTACTGCAGCGACATGGCGCTGCTCGACATCGCCGTCCTACCGCATCCCGACAGGCCGATCCAGGGGGCATCCCTCGATCACGCCGTGTGGTTCCTGCGGCCGTTCCGGGTGGACGAATGGCTGCTGTTCGATCAGGTGTCGCCGTCGTCCGAATCGGGGCGCGCCCTGATCCAGGGACAGATCTTCGACACGGCCGGACGACTGGTCGCCGCCGTCGCGCAGGAGGGCATGGTGCGGTTCCACACCGAGCGCGCCGCGGCGGTCGGCGCCGGACGCGCGGAAGGCCGGGCGGAATGAACCTCGCTGCACCCATCTCCGAACGCACCGCCGTCCTGGTCGACTTCGGCGGGGTGATCACCACGAGCGTGTTCGCCGCGTTCGAGGAGTTCGGCGCGACACTCGGCGATCCGGGACTGCCGCTGCGGCTGCTCGGCGGCGACCCGATCTCGCGCGGGCTGCTCGCCGAGCACGAGTCGGGGCGCATCGACGCGGAGGAGTTCGAGCAGGGCTTCGCCGAGCGGTTGCGCGCCCACGGGGCGGCCGTGACCGCGGAGGGACTCGCCGCCCGGATGCAGGCCGGGATGCGGCGCGACGACCGGACGGTGGCCCTCGTCGACGACCTCCGGGCGGCCGGCGTGCCGGTCGCATTGGTGTCCAACGCCTTCGGCCGGGACTGCTATGCCGGCTTCGACCTGGCCGCGCTCGCGGACGAGGTGGTGATCTCCGCCGAGATCGGCATCCGCAAGCCGTCGCGCCGCATCTACGCCCTCGCGTGCGAGCGGCTGGGGGTGGCGCCCGAGCAGGCCGTGATGGTCGACGACCTGCAGCAGAACCTCGACGGGGCGGCGCGGATCGGCATCGCCGGCGTGCTGCACACCGACGCCGACACCACGCGCCTCCAGCTCGCCGAGCGGTTCGGCTTCGTGACGGGACGAGTGCCCGGTCAGGTGTGAGCCGTCGGCGCGCGGGTACCCGCCACCCATGACCAACGCACAGCCCCACAGCCCCGACGCCGCGACGGTCGACGTCGCGGGTTCGCCGGACGAGTCGGTCAAGGAGACCCAGCTGCTGCAGGTGCTGACCAAGGCGGCGAACACCCTCAACGAAGCCGGGGTGCCGTTCGCGGTCGGCGGTGGATGCGCGGTGTACGCGCGCGGCGGGCCCGCGTCCGACCACGACGTGGACCTGTTCGTCCGCCCCCGGGACGTGGACGCCGCGCGGGAGGCGCTCGTCGCCGCCGGCATGCGTCCGGTCGATCCGCCCGAGAACTGGCTGAGCAAGGTCTACGAGGGGGAGCATCTCGTGGACCTGATCTTCCGCCCCAACGACCGGGACGTCGACGATTCGATGCTCGCCCGCGCCCAGTGGATGCGCATCGGCCCGACCGCGGCGCCGGTGATCAGCGGCACCGACCTGATGAGCGACAAGCTCAACGTGCTCGACGCGCACCGCTGCGACTTCGCGCCGCTGCTGCGCATCGCCCGCGCCCTGCGCGAGCAGGTGGACTGGGCCCAGGTGGCCACCGCCACGGCGGCGTCGCCGTACGCCCGCGCCTTCCTCGGCCTGCTCGCCGACCTGGGCATCATCGAACCCGGCTCGGAGGTCCGGCGATGAGTCACGAACACCCGGAGCAGGATCACCCGCAGTATGTGGTGGCGCACCTGCACCGCGCCCTGGCCGAGGATCCCCGCACCGCCGAACAGGGCGTGCGCGTCACGATCCGCGGCACCGACGTGTACCTGACCGGCGAGGTCGCCAGCGCCGCACGCCGCGACGCGCTGACCGTGGTGGTGCAGGAACAGCTACCGGACGTCACCGTCCACAACGACGTGCACGTGGTCGACTCGCGCGACCCCGGAACCTCGGTGGAGGAACTGCGATGAGGATTGCCGCCGTCGGCGACGTACACCTGGCCGAGGACGCCCGCGGCCATCTGCGGCCCGCCCTCGAACACCTGCACGAGCATGCCGACGTGCTGCTGCTCGCCGGTGATCTCACCCGGCACGGCACCGTCGACGAGGCGCGCGTCGTCGCCGACGAGTTCGGCGACCTGCCGGTGCCCGTCGTCGGTGTACTCGGCAATCACGACTACCACAGCGACGCCGCGGACGAGATCACCGAACTGCTCCGCGACCGGGGCATCGTCATGCTCGAGGGTGAGTCGGTCGTCCTCGAGGTGGACGGGGCGCGGCTCGGTGTGGCGGGGACCAAGGGATTCGGCGGGGGTTTCGCGGGCAAGTGCGCGAGCGCGTTCGGTGAGCCGGAGATGAAGCAGTTCGCCGGGCACACCGTGGAACTGGCCGACAGGTTCCGCAGCGCCGTCGCCGAGCTCGACGGTGCCGACGTCCGCGTCGGGCTGCTGCACTACTCGCCGATCAGCGACACCCTGCGCGGCGAACCCGCCGAGATCTACCCGTTCCTCGGGTCGTATCTGCTCGGCGAACCGGTCGACGAGTTCCACCTGGACCTGGCCGTGCACGGGCACGCGCACGCCGGGTGCGAGCGCGGCACCACCCCGGGCGGCGTGCGGGTCCGCAACGTCGCGCAGCCGGTCATCCGCACCGCCTACGCGGTCTACCGGTTCGAGAACTGATCGCTGGGGCCGGTCGCGGGGTGGCGGGCCCGACACTCGACCACCCCCGCGCGAGCCCTCAGGCGTCGTCGGTCATCTTCAGCACGAGCTTGCCGGTGTTCGCGCCGTCGAACAGCATGTTGAGCGTGCGCCCGAAGGCCTCGGCGCCGCCGCTCTCGACCTGCTCACGGGTGACCAGTTCGCCGCGGCGGATCCACTCCGACACCGCGGCCATGCCCTCGGGGAAGCGGTCGAGGTAGTCGAAGACGATGAACCCGGCCATGGAGGCCCGGTTCACCAGCAGGGACAGGTAGCGTGACGGCCCCGGCTGCGGGTCGGTCGCGTTGTAGCCGGAGATGGCACCGCACAACACGACTCGCGCATTCTTGCGCAGCACGGCGAGCGCCGAGTCGAGCGTCTCACCGCCGACGTTGTCGAAGTAGATGTCGATCCCGTCCGGCGCGGCGGCGTGCAGCGCCCGGCCCACGGAACCGGCCTTGTAGTCGATGGCGGCGTCGAAGCCCAGTTCGTCGGTGAGCCACGCGCACTTGTCGGGCCCGCCGGCGATGCCGATGACGCGACACCCGCTCAGTTTGGCGATCTGCCCGGCGATGCTGCCGACGGCCCCGGCGGCGCCCGAGACGAGCACGGTGTCGCCCGGCTTCATCCGCCCGACGTCGACGAGGCCGAAATATGCTGTCATACCGGGGAATCCGAGGGCGCCCAGCCACACCGGCGGGGCCGCAAGGGATTCGTCGACCGGGACGACGCCGCTACCGTGGGAGACGGCGTAGTCGCACACCCCGAAGTGTCCCGAGACGAGTTGCCCCTCCTTGTAGTCGTCGTGCCGGGATTCGTGTACCCGGCCGACGGCATGGGCGCGCATGATCTCGCCGATCGCGACCGGCGGGATGTAGGAACGGACGTCGTTCAGCCACCCCCGCATGGCGGGGTCGAGGGAGACATACTCGACGCGGACGGTGAACTCGCCGTCGGCGGGCCGCGGAACGGGTGCGGTGGTGATGTCCCAGGTGGACTCGTCGGGGCGGCCGACCGGTCGTCGCGCCAATCGGACCTGCTTGTTCACGGACGCCATGCGTATTCCTTTCGGCAGCGGAACGTCTACTGCGGTGCGGTGATTCGGACTCCTCGCGAGAATTCCGGGCAGTTGAATCCGACACCGGATTCAACTATACATGGCGGGTGACCGGGATCACCCCGGCCGTCGCGGATGCCCCGAGAAACGGAAGGTCGACATGACACGCCAGCTCGACACGGTCCCCACCGATTCCGATGCGCTCGAGGCCGCGCTCGCCGAGATCCGGCGGGTGCAGGAGGCCCACTGGCCGCCGGAGGTGCCGCGCACGGTGGAGTACCCGATCGAGGGTCGCGGGCTCGTGGACTACCTGCGGCACTGGGCGAGCGTGCGTCCCCACGCCCCCGCGATCGAGTTCTACGGTCGCACCGTCGGCTATGCCGAGTACGACGACCTCTCCGACCGGTTCGCCGGCTGGCTGCTCGCCCGCGGCGCCCGGGCCGGCGACCGCGTCGGTGTCCACCTCGGCAACTGCCCGCAGTTCCACGTCGCGATGCTCGGGATCCTCAAGATCGGCGCCGTCCACGTGCCCGTGAACCCGATGCTGCGCGAGCACGAACTCGCCCACGAGCTCGCCGACGCCGGCGTCACGATCCTGCTCACGCAGCCCGAACTGCTCCCGCTCGTGGAAGCGGTCCGGCCGCGCACCCCTGTGCGGCACGTCGCCGTCACCGCCCTCGGCGACATGCTCGCCGGTGTGGCGCCGGGGGAGGTGCCACCGCCCTTCCCGGTCGCCGATCCCGCCGTCGGCGACTGGGCGGGCATCGTCGACAGCCCCCGCGCTCCTGCCGTCGCGACCGATCCGGACGCGCTCGCCGCGCTGAACTACACCGGTGGCACCACCGGCATGCCGAAGGGCTGTGAGCACACCCAGTGGCACATGGTCTACACCGCCGCCGCGGCCACCGTCGGCGGCGGCCGCCGGGTGGGGGAGACGACGGTGGTGCTCAACTACCTGCCCATGTTCTGGATCGCCGGCGAGGTTTTCGGCATCCTCAATCCCCTCGTCAACGGCGGCACCGTCGTGCTGATGACCCGGTGGGACGCGGACGCCGCGCTGGCCCTCGTCGAGCGGCACGGAGTCACCAGCACGGTCGGCACCGTCGACAACTACGTGGAGCTGTTGGAGGCGCCCGGCTTCGACGGCAGCCGCGCCGCCAGCCTCGACAACGCCATGGCGGTGTCGTTTGTGCTGAAGCTGGATCCGGCGATCCGCCGGCGGTGGCGCGACGCGACCGGCCACACCCTGCGGGAGGCGAGCTACGGCATGACCGAGACGAACACCGCCGACACCTTCACCCTCGGCTTCCAGGACGGCGACGTCGACCTCGAGAGCGAGCCCGTGTTCTGCGGCCTGCCGGTGCCGGGCACCGACATCCTGATCGTCGACGAGACGGGCGTTCCGGTGCCGATCGGCGCGACCGGGCAGATCATCGTGCGCAGCCCCTCGGTGACGACCGGGTACTACCGCAACGCCGAGGCCACCGCGGACTCGTTCCAGGGCGCCTGGTTGTGCACCGGTGACGTCGGTCGGTTCGACGAGCGGGGCGCGCTGCACTACCTCGCCCGCAACAAGGAGATGATCAAGACCAACGGCATGAGCGTCTTTCCCGCCGAGGTCGAGGCGCTGCTGCGCATGCATCCGGACGTCGCGACGGTCGCGGTGGTCCCCAAGTCCGATCCGGACAGGGGACAGGTTGCGTTCGCGTTCGTCCAGCCGGTCCCCGGCACGGCCGTCACGGCCGAGGGGCTCGTGGCGTGGGCGCGGGAGAACATGGCCGGCTACAAGGTGCCGATCGTCGAATTCGTGGCTGCGCTGCCCATGACCGCCACCGGCAAGATCCGCAAGGGCGACCTGTTCGCGCGGGCGGAGGAGCGCAACTAGGGCGGGCCGGAGCCGGGCCGGGAGGGTGCAGCGCAGCCTCCCCAGCCGACCTCAATGATTGGTAGGCTAACCAAACCAAGGATAGCCTGAGCTATCTTCTTGTGCGATCGATCCATCCGCGGCTGCGGCCCCAGAGCACGGAAGAGCGACCAATGACCGACCGATCCTGCAACGACAGCGGTGACTCGCCGTCGCCGGACGGCGAACCACCGGAACTCCTCGACCTCGTCGGGATCGGATTCGGGCCCGCCAATCTCGCTTTGGCGATCGCCGTCGAAGAACACAATGCCGACGCCCCGCACGATCCCGTACGGGCACGGTTCTTCGAGCGGCAACCCGCCTTCGCGTGGCATCCCGGCATGCTCCTCGAGGGCGCCACCATGCAGATCGCCTTCCCGAAGGACCTGGTCACCTTCCGCAACCCCACGAGTCCCTACACCTTCTTCGCCTACCTGCACGACCGGGGCCGGCTCGTAGACTTCGTCAACCACCAGACGTTCTTCCCGACGCGGCACGAATTCCAGGACTACCTGCAGTGGGCGGCCGGCCGCGTCGACGCCGACGTGCGCTACGGCACCGAAGTCACCGCGGTCGAGGCCGTGCACGACGAGGCAGGCATCGCCGACCGCCTCGCCGTCCACACCGCCGACGGCACCGTCGTGCACGCCCGAAACGTCGTCGTCGGCGTGGGGTTGCGGCCCCTCATCCCCGCGTGGGCCACCGAGACCGCGCGCTGCTTCCACAACCACCGGTTCCTGTTCCATCTGGCCGAGATGCCCGCGCCCGTGCACCAGCGGTTCGTCGTCGTCGGCGCCGGCCAGAGCGCCGCCGAGGTGGTGCAGTACCTGCACAGCCACTATCCGCAGGCCGAAGTGCACAACGTCTTCGCCCGCTTCGGCTACAGCCCCGCCGACGACAGTCCGTACGCCAACCGCATCTTCGACCCGGCCACCGTCGACGAACTGCACGCCGCACCCGAGGCCGAGCGGGCACGACTGCTCGCCCTGCACCGCGGCACCAACTACTCCGTCGTCGACCCAGACCTGATCACCGCGCTGTACGCGGCCGAGTACCGCGAACGCGTCAGCGGACGGCGACGGCTGTTCATGCGGCGCGCCTCCGAGATCGCCGCGGTCACCGAGTCGACCACCGGAATCGAGGTGGACGTGCGCAGCACGATCGACGGACTCACCGACACCCTGATGTGCGACGCCGTCGTCCTCGCCACCGGGTTCGAGCCCGCCCCGCTGCCGCCCCTGCTCGGCGCCCTCGCTTCCGCGTCGTCGCCGCTGCGCACGGTCGACCGGGACTACCGGCTGCCCACCGCCGGCGACGTCCGTGCCGGGATCTATCTGCAGGGCGGCACCGAGAAGACCCACGGGTTGACGGCGTCGCTGCTGTCGAACGTGGCGATCCGGTCCGGGGAGATCCTCGGATCCGTCCTCGAGCGACGCGGAGGAAAACTACCAGCGGGTCATGACCGGACCCCCGGGCTTGCTAGGGTACGAAAGCAGCACACCTATGCGACAAGTGAGGCGAGATGAGCACGAATCCTTTTGACGACGAAGACGGCCGCTTCTACGTCCTCATGAACGACGAGGAGCAGTACTCGCTGTGGCCGACTTTCTCCGAGGTGCCGCAGGGGTGGCGCGTGGTGTTCGGGGAGGAGTCGCGTGCAGCATGCGTCGAGTACGTGGAGAAGAACTGGACCGACATGCGGCCGAAGAGCCTGCGTGACGCCATGGAGGCAGACGAGAAGGCCCGCAACGCGGGCGCCTGACCTGCCGCGGTAACCGCGTCGACCGAGAGTCACCCCGTGGGTGCACCACCCGCGGAGTGACTCTCGTGGCGTTTCGAGCCCCGGTACGGACGCACCCGCCGGACGCGGCGCAACTGCGGCCGGCGAAGCGACCCCGCCCGCAGCACGCTCCGCGGATGCCGGACCGTGCGGGCCAGCCACTCGCCGAGCGTCACCCCTGCCGCCAGCGCGCACCCGATGCCGAACGCCGAGAACAGCGCGGTCAGCCCGAGCAGCAGTTCGCTGCCGATCACCGCGTACAGGCCCCGATACAACGACAGGCCCGGCAGCAACGGGGTGATGCCTGCGACCGCCACCACCAGCGGCGGGGTCAGCGCCCGTCGCGCCATCAAGCCACCGGCGAACCGACCACCGTCGCGGCGGTCGCCGACGAGATGATCGGACCCACCGCGAACTCCATCGACATCAAGAACACGAGGCTGCCCACCGCACCGCCGAGCGCGGCGGCCGTCAGCGCCCGTCGCTCGGCGTAGCACGCCAGCGCGTAGAACAACGCCGACGCCGCACCGGCGAGCACCTTCACCGGCAGCGCGGTCGCCGTCGGCAGCGCATCGTTGCTGATCACCGGCAGCTCCGCGCCGAGCGCCTCCATCACCTTCAGCGCCGTCGCCACGCCGGCGATGATTCCGCCGGTCATCATCACCAGCTCGAAGAACCGCGCCGACGCGGTGATCGGTGCCCCGGTGATCGCGTCCTGCACCGAACCGACCAGCGACAGTCCCGACAGCAGCACCGTCACGCCGGCCGCGATGATCAGGCCCGGCGGCACGTCGACACCCAACGGTTCGCGCAGGTTGAACAACAGGATCGCGGGCGTCGCGGCGATGATGCCGCCGACCACGTGCTGGAAGAAGAACGGCAGGCCCATGCCGTTGAGGACGCGGTTCGTCCGGTCGATGACCGCCGTCGACGCGAACGCCATCACCGCCACGAGCGCGCCACCGCCGAGCAGGACCGAGATCGACGCGGCCATCGCCGCCCACGCGAACGTCGCCACCCAGCGGTGATACGGGTGCGGCGCCGTCGTGATCGCCAGCAGATCCTCGCGGGCCTGCGCCGGCGAGATCGCCTCCCGTCGGATGCGCCGGGTCAGCCGGTCCACCGCGGCGAGCCGCGTGAAATCCATCGACCGGTACTGAACGACGCGCATCGTGCTCGCCGGCGGCATCGTCGGCCCCCGGTACGCCGAGAGCACGATCGAGTTGTAGGTGACATCCACGTCGCACTGGGCCAGGCCGTACGTCGCGGCGACGAAACGGACCTGCTCGGAGGTGTCGATCGCACCCGTGCCCGCGGCCAGCAGCACTTCGCCGACGCGGACGGCGACGTCGAGCGCCTCGGCGACCGTCGCGTCGTCGGTCAGGTCGATCGGCTGCAGCGGCGCCGGCGCCTCGGTGATGGTGTCGAGGGTGGCGCGACGGTCGAGGACGAGCTTCCCGAAGGCGGTTGCCAGCGTCCCCACCGTTACGTGCTCCCGTCCGTCCGGTGTTCGGCGATGCGCGCGGTAACAGCAGCCATGGATCCACCGTAACGAACCCGGGCGGTCGCATGTGGAGCGGGCGCTACCGATATGATGGGGCCGCTCGACTGCCTCCTTAGCTCAGTGGTAGAGCACTCGCCTTGTAAGCGAGCGGTCGTCAGTTCAATCCTGACAGGGGGCTCCACCAGCGGAAACGCTGCACGGCAGGTCAGGGGCCGGTTCCGAGAACGGGAGCCAGCCCCATTCCTGTTCTTGCCCACATTTTGCCCACACTCCAATCCAGGCGTGTCGTCACGCTGACCCGTAACAGGGCCGAGAAGCCGAGGCGATGAAGACGGTGAGTGGAACTACTTCCGATCTCCTGCGCACCGCCGCAGCACGACACCGAAGCAAGAGGACGACGAATTCGATGGCAAAGAGATTCAACCCCCCTCCGGGATGGCCTTCTGCACCCGAGGGATGGCTGCCGTTCGATGGATGGCAGCCGGATCCATCGTGGCCACCGGCCCCAGAAGGGTGGCAGTTCGTTGTCGAGGACGGGACGCCCGGGCCGCGCGGCTCAGGTGCGGTCGCCGACATGGTCAAGAGAGCAACTGATGGGATCTCGGCTCGATCGAAGGAAGCCGACGAGCTGGCCCATGCCCCTGACGTCCTATGGGCCGCGAAGGGACAGCCGATCACTGGAATCGGCGGGGGTCGCTTCCGACTGACTGCGAGCACGCTGTTCTTCGAGCGAGGCACTCTGACCACCAACGCTCAGCAGGTTCCTACCCACCAACTCTTCGATATCGACATGCGGCAATCCCTCACTCAGAAGGCACGAGGAGTGGGGGACGTACTGGTGCACGTCCACCGCCCCTCAGGGGTGGAGGTAGCGGTCCTGCCTGATATCCCACATCCGCGTGAAGCGGTGACCATCATCAACCGGGTTGCTCACGAGGCGAGGTTGGCGGCCCACAGGCTCGCCAACACACACCACTACACGGCAGACGCTGCACCGCAGCAGGCACAGCCTGTCCCTACTGCTCACGCGCCGTCGCCCGAACTTGACCCGATGGAGCAGCTCGTCAAGCTGGGACAACTGCGAGACGCCGGTATTTTGACCGAGGAAGAGTTCGCCACCAAGAAGGCAGAGATTCTCGCTCGGCTGTGAGGGACTGCGAGCGCGGCCGGCGAGCTGATCGGAGATTACGACGGACCGCCGGCCGCCTTCGTCCGCATTCTGTCCACACCCTCTTCCATTCGTCTGGCGACGTCGGCCAGGTCGTCATCGAATAGGTCTGCGTACACGTCGAGCGTCATCGACGCCGACGCATGTCCCAGCATCCGCTGGACCGCCTTCACGTTCGCGCCGGCGCTGATCGCCAGCGACGCCGCGGTGTGCCGGAGGTCGTGCGCGGTCACTCGCGGGAACTCAGGTGTCGTCGGATGCTCACCTTCGGCTGCACGCACACGCTCGGCCGCACGTTGGCACCGCTCGACCGCGCCCGACAACGCCGGCGCGCGAACGCTGACGATTTGGGTCGGCACGGAAGCGCAGTACACCGCGATCGGCACGAAGGACGCGAGATCACGATCGGCCGGCCGCCTCACGTCGGACCACCGCGGCCTGGCGTGAAGTGGTCCTGAGTCATCGGTCGCCGCGGGATAGCGCGACTACGCAGTCTTGAACCTTCTGGCCATACTCGTCGCCGGCGTTCGCATCAACGATTCCGCGGACGAACGGGAGGCTGGAGACTCGCTGTGAGTTTCCGGAGAGGCCCATGACGCCGAACCCTGGCGTAATCCAGACGACGCTCGAGGCATGTCGAGATCCGTTCTCGTAGACGTCGCCAGACGTGTAGGTGTATTCGATACCGTCCACGCGGGTCGATACCGCAGCAGTGTATTCGAGCGTTAGGCCTGGTTTTAGCGAGGCCTCAATGGCCTGCACGATGGATGCATCCGGCTCTTCGCAACCCGCCTCGGTCGCGGACAGTGCGGGTTCGGGGATGCTGCGATCGACTGTGGTCTGCGTTGTGGTCGTCCTCGGCGTCAGCGTTGTTGATGGAATCGCCGCCGGGCGACTGGATGTCGTTGTTGTCGGAGCTACGGTGGGAACGGAGCTCGTTTGAGCAGAACTTGCAGCCGTATTGTCATCGCTGTCATCGCCGAAAATTGCGATCAACCCGAGAACGAGCGCGAGGCCTATGACGGTCGCGACACCGATAAGAAGGGTCTTCTTCTTCTCTTCCGGCGACGGAGGGGGAGCGGTCGGCGCGCTGAACTGAGCTGTCGGTTCGGCCCCGGTGCCGGTGCCGGGATGCGTTGCAGACGTCCACTGCTGCCCATCCCACCACCGGAGCTGCGTTGGGTCGTGGGGGTCGGGGTGCCAGCCAGCGGAGAGGTTCATCGGCGTCCGTTCATCGTGGGAAATTCTCCGGGAGCGTCGTACCAACTGGCCGGTTCGTTACAGAGTAGACTGAGGTCACACGCACCCTTTCGAATGGGTACCGCGGTGATGGGCGTCGGGAGTGCGGTCCCTTCCGTTCTCTCCCTTCACTCCGCTGTGGTCGCAGGCAGGGGTGGGGAACGGTGAGTGAAGCGACCGGTCTAGTTGATGCGGGTTGGGATCAGGTCGACGAGATCCGAGCAGTACGCGTGGATTGATGCAGCCATGAACGCCTCAGCGGTCGACTGGTCATCAAAAACGTTCTTTCCGGCACCGAGAATTCTGGACAATTCCACCATCTTGTCGAACTTCTGGTAATCGGGAAGTGTAGTCGAACGCAGTGCATCACAGTTTCCGACGGCGGCCGGGATTAGTAGGGGGATCTGGTCCTTGCTGGGATAGATGCCGCCTGCACGCAGATGCTTGACGAAGGCATCCTGTCGCGTAGGGAGCGGCTTGTACGAAGCTGTCGTGGAGGACGGCGCGCTGGGGCTGGACGGCTCTCCGGCCGCCGGTGTTGCCTCTCCACCCCCACATGCAGCAAGCAGTAATAGAACGGGAGGGATTGTCAGGGCGTGGAGTCTCATGCCGGGATCATCCCATCTGGTCGGATTTGTGTTACCCAGCTTCTGGTCGCAACTCCTCGATCCTCGGCCGTGAGGTGAGATGGGCGGGGACATGATGAACGCCCCCGAAACTGCCGGGGGCGTTCCTGTGCTGCATACGCCACACAACTCAGCCCAGCGGAGCAGTGTGCTCCGTCCACTGCCGGCCATCCCAGTACCGCTGCACCTGCGCACCGTGCGGATCGGGATACCAGCCTGCTGGCACCGACGGCGGAGGGGGCGGCGTCGACGTCGATGCGTACTGGACTGGAGCTGCCTGAGCAGGGACTGGAGACACCTGGCCCGAAATCAGCGCCCGGACGCGGTCTACAAGCGCCTTCCCGTCGGTCTTCGCCACGCTCTTCACTTCTGCCTTGTTCCCACTGGCGAAGATTGTGATGGTCCCCAGCAGCATGCCGGCACCCCACTGGATTGAGGAGATCTTGTCGAGCGGGAAGTCCTCGGTGGTCTGGCCCAGGATGCCGTGGAACACGAACATCAGGCGGCGGTCGGTCAGTGCAAGAAGTCCCTGGCCTTTGCCGTACTGGCCGACGCACAGCATGTCGACGCGTTCACCTTCCCACAGATGGGATTCGAGGTTCTTGAGCTCGCGACCCGCGCCTACTGTGGCGGTGAGTCGGTCCTTCGCTGCTTGGATATCCGGGCGGAGTTCGATTGCCATGCCCGCATCATCCCATCCGGTCTGTTTTGTGTTACCGATCGCCGGATGCGTGCCCACATTTTGCCCACACTTGCCCACGACACAACCCGAAAGAATCGGAAATTCGAGACGAGAAACCGCGTGTAGAGCGGGGTGCGGCCCTTTAGCTAGGCCTGATCAGACAGTTCAATCCTGACAGGGGGCTCCACCAGCGGAAACGCTGCACGGCAGGTCAGGGGCCGGTTCCGAGAACGGGAGCCGGCCCTGTTCTGGTTCTTGCCCACATTCTCTCGCTCGACGCCGTCGTGGCCGGCCTGCAAGCCCGCGGGCGCGAAGCTCGTCGCGGCTCCCGTGGCGCCGCAGAGTGCGCGGTGTCAGGAGGATCGCCGGGAAATGTCGCGGTGGGATGTCGAGATCCCGAGCACGGCTCCGTCTCTGAGGTGAACACGGCCACAATGGGCTGTACCGCATCAAGGAGAACACGATGGCCAAGTACCTGCTGCTCAAGCACTACCGTGGCGCGCCGGCACCGGTCAACGACGTGCCGATGGACCAGTGGACGCCGGAGGAGATCTCCGCCCACATGCAGTACATGAACGACTTCGCCGCTCGGCTCGAGGGCACCGGAGAGTTCGTCGACGCGCAGGCGCTGTCCCCGGAGGGCACGTTCGTCCGGTACGACGGCGAGGGGCGGCCGCCGGTCACCGACGGCCCGTTCGCCGAGACCAAGGATCTGATTGCCGGCTGGATGGTGATCGACGTCGACAGCTACGAGCGGGCGCTGGAGCTGGCCGGCGAGCTGTCTGCGGCTCCGGGGGCGGGTGGGAAGCCGATTCACGAGTGGCTCGAGGTGCGCCCGTTCCTGTCCGCGCCTCCGACCGTCACGGAGTGAGGCACGGTGGATGAGACCCTGCTGCGGACCCTCACCCCCACGGTGATCGGGATCCTCGTCCGCCGCGGAGCCGACTTCGCGGCGGCCGAGGACGCCGTGCAGGACGCCCTGGTCGAAGCGGTGCGCGTGTGGCCGGACGATCCGCCGCGGGACCCGAAGGGCTGGTTGGTCGCCGTGGCCTGGCGCAGGTTCCTCGACGCCACCCGCGCCGAGTCCTCCCGGCGGCGGCGCGAGGTGCTCGTCGAGGTCGAGCCCGGGCCCGGCCCGGCCGAGGCAGTGGACGACACGCTTGCGCTGTACTTTCTGTGCGCGCACCCGTCCCTGACGCCGGCCTCGGCGGTCGCGCTGACACTGCGCGCGGTCGGCGGTCTGACCACGCGACAGATTGCGCAGGCCTACCTCGTGCCCGAGGCAACCATGGCCCAGCGCATCAGCCGGGCCAAGCGGACCCTCTCGGGTGTCCGGTTCGACCGGCCCGGTGACGTCGCCACGGTGCTGCGCGTGCTCTACCTCGTTTTCAACGAGGGCTACTCCGGCGACGTCGACCTCGCCGTCGAGGCGATCCGGCTCACTCGCCAGCTGGCGGCCATGATCGAGCATGAGGAGGTGGCGGGCCTGCTCGCGCTCATGCTGCTCCACCACGCACGGCGCCCGGCGCGGACCCGTACCGACGGCAGCCTCGTGCCGCTGGCCGAGCAGGATCGCAGCCTGTGGGACACCCGTCTGATCGCCGAGGGCGTCGACGTGCTCCAGGCAGCGCTCGCCCGCGACCGACTGGGGGAGTTCCAGGCCCAGGCCGCCCTCGCCGCGCTCCACGCCGATGCCCGCACGGCCGAGGAGACCGACTGGGTGCAGATCGTCGAGTGGTACGACGAGTTGCTGCGGTTCACCGACAACCCGGTGGCCCGCCTCAACCGCGCCGTCGCGG